>JADGPV010000027.1 GCA_017882245.1 Bacteroidales bacterium
GTACGATGGGGAGAAAGGGTGAAAGGGTGAAAGGGTGAATAGGAGAATGGGGGATTCTGCGATTTGCAATTTGCGATTTGAACAATAGAACAAGTGAACAATAGAACATTTGAACATTCGAAGTTTTAACCGAAAACAGATAACCGATAGCCGACAACAGGCCTTAGACTTTAGACAGAATACACTCTCCTGGCTACAGCCTTCGCGAAATCATCTATCTCTCGCCGCATATCCTTTTTTGACCGGATGGCTGAATCGCTGGATTTCCAGACAATTCTGCCCAGGGTCTGGACCAGGATGTCAATATCCGATTCGCTGTTGCCTATGCCGATGCTCACCCGTGCCAGACCGGGAAAGCTTAACCGGGGGATGAGGATCGCTATCACGCGTTGGATCCATTCCAGCCCGGGAGGAACACCGACAAGATGCTTGACCAGTATATGAGCGCAGTGACAGCCGCATCGTATGCCTATACCACCCTGCTCAGCCAGCTCTCTGGCTACCCGTGTCGACAACATGCCCTTAAGTGTAAACGGGATGACGCCGACCTTCTGAGCAAACCGAGGCGAGTTCGGGTCCCTGATGCCGTATATGGTCAGTCCGGGTATCTGTGCCAGTCCGCGAAGCGCATGTGCAGTCAGAGCCTGTTCGTCCTTTATTATCAGGTCCATACCTATCCGCCGCAACAGTACTATGGCCTTGCCCAGTGCAGCTATGCCACCTGCATTTTCTTCACCGGATGACCGTATAATATCCATCTCTGCGGAGCTGAAATTAAGCATACCTTTTCCGGCCAGAAGCACCCCGGCGCCGAAAGGAGCATACAGCTTATGAGCAGAAAAGGCGAGGTAGTCAATCCCCCATTCTTTCATGTCAACCTTCCGGTGAGCGACCAGTTGTGCTCCGTCGACAAGCATACGTGCCCCATACTGGTGAACGATGCGGCTGATCGCAGCCAGGTCGTTGACAACACCGAGAACATTGGAGGCGCCGGACACAGCCACAAGCCTGATACGTTTCTTTCCGTACCTGCCCTCCAGGTTGTAACCGGAGAGGATAGCCGAGAGCTGTTTCAGGTCCACAAAACCATCAGGATCAATTGACAGTCTCAACAGAGGCGAGCGTGATACTGTACGCCATGGGAGATCATTGGATGAGTGTTCGAGCAGTGTCGTAAGTACAACCGGTTCTGTGTCCGGTTCGGTATGATGGCGCAGGCTTTCGGCTGCCAGGTTAATGGCTTCCGTAGTATTGGCCGTAAAGATGATATCATAGTCGTTCCCTGGCGCACCGAGAAACCCGGCGATAAGGGATCTGACCTCATCAATGATTTCCAGCTGTACCCCGGAGGTCTGTCGCCATGTCTGGCGGACAGCTTCCCATACAGGCATGAATGTAGGTGTGCTGGCACTGTTGTCAAGGTGTATATAAGGCCTGGGACCAAATGTTGAAGGGACCTTTACATTCCGGCCTATAAGGGTCTGTCTGAGCAGATTAAGAAGCTCGCTGCCGGAGTATTTATCCAGCTCGTCATGATAAAGGATTTCATGGGCAGGCAGATTGTCTGCGGCTTTGTTCATGAAGATATCCTTCCCGTACTGTCGTATCAGGAGCAGCGCTTTGATAAACGCTATGACACTGATGAGGGCCGGCGTTCCGGCTTCGAATCTGTCAGGTGCGTCAGCCCATACGACCCAGTCAGGGGAGACGATCCTTGTCGTGCCTCCGCCGGACTGAAAAGGATTGCCTTTTGGCAATGCTCTTTTCTTAACCGCCATCGCCCTTATGCCCAGCGGCAGTCCTGTGTCGCGGCTTGATATGCAGTGATAATTCTTTGGATTCAGCAGTGCCTTCAACGCTGCTTCTCTTCTGGGTGTGCAGAAGATGACAACATACCTGCCCTTTTTCAGACCCAG
This sequence comes from Bacteroidales bacterium, assembly GCA_017882245.1. Classification (GTDB taxonomy): domain Bacteria; phylum Bacteroidota; class Bacteroidia; order Bacteroidales; family VadinHA17; genus SR-FBR-E99. The sequence goes on from JADGPV010000027.1 coordinate 1,917, forward strand.
GTAATCAAGGACGATATCCCTTGCCTGCTCGTATAAATATGTCGAGATTATAGAATTGTGTCCGCTGCCGCGGTGAACGTTAGAATAAGTCTCCAGCGCTGCGAGCGCTCCACGCTCAAGTTCTGATATTGGCTCAGGCAGTCTGCCTTCTGTTTTTCCGCTCATCACCCAGGCAGGTGAAGCCTGCTCACGATATCTTTAAAGCGGGGATCGTCCCTTAATGACTTAAGATTATAGTCATATCTTATCCATGGAATAAAATCCTGCCGCATCTTATAAGCTTCTTCCAGAAAATGGATGGCTTTATCCTTCTCTCCCAGCGCGGCATAAACCTCGGTAAGTCCCCATGCATTCCATGAGTTAAGGTCCTTTTCCATCTTGGATGCAACTTGCAGCGCATTCTCTTTCTGGCCTGCTCTAGCGTATGCAATTCCCAGCCCCACGACATAAGTACTGTCGATCTCAAGTCCTTTTTTATTGGTTTCGATGGCTTCGGTATACCTTCCCATCTCAGCATATGCTGACCCTTTCACATAATAAGCCATGGTATAGTTAGGATCTAACTGGAGGGTTTTATCTGCCTCTGTAATTGCTTCCTCGTTATGACCCATCCATAAATAGAGCCAGGCCAGATAACCCTGCATAAGCGGATCTGTGGGATCAATCTCAACGGCCGTCCTCATAGCTTTTGTTGCTTCATCAAGCTTTCCCGTCAGGGTGAGAAACCATCCATAATGTGCATAGGCAGTTGAGCTGTTGTGATTCAGTTCCATAGCACGTTTTATGTGATATTCGGCTTTGGCAAAATCCCATTCAGTGTAAAGGTATCTTGTTGCAAGGACGACATGGGCATCAGCGAGAGTTGAATCGAGCTCAAGTGCTTTTATTGCATATGCCTTTGCCCTGTTGGCGGCCTCTCCTCCTACGCCTGCCGCATGTCCGCCTTCGGTATATCCGATAGCAAGTTTAAGATAAGGAAGAGGATTAGCCGGATCAATGGCTATTGCATCATTAAGATACTTTACACCCATCTGAAATCCTTCAGGTGTCAACTGACTCATGTAATATTCACCGCGGGCACAGGCTTTAATAAGTTCAGGATCTACTGTCTTCTTTCCTGAGATACTTGCCTCCTCCACAGCTGAAGGCTTAACTCTTATGCCATCGAGGATATGGTTTAATATTTCAGGATACATGCCTGCCAGCTCCTTCCAGGGCAGGTTGAAAGAAGAACTCCAGACATACCTTTCATCCGGAAATGCTTCAACAAGCCGTATTTCAACACGGAGATTATCTTCAGTACCCTTGACCGATGATTCAACAATATGGTTGACACTGAGCTTTCTGGCTATCTGTTTTACTGATTCTTCACTGTCTCTGAATTGCATTGTCGATTGTTTGGGTCTTACAATCAGACCGCTTACGGTGTTTAAAGGACCTATTATGTCATCCTGAATTGTCATGGGGATCCATGCAAGGTCAGGATTACCAGTGAGGTTGGTAACAGGCAGGATGGCTATTGCTTTTCTTGCAGTGCCGCCTTCTCTGGTTTCGGTCTTCGACTTATTAAGCCATCCCGGATAGATGAATAACACGATTGCCAGTACGGCTGCAGTCAGCAAGGGTAATATAACGGCCGCTGACCATAGAGGTTTATTCCGGACAGCTCCCTGACGAACAAATGGCTTATGAACCTGTGTGTGATCTGCCTGCTCTCTTGTCTGATAAGTTCTGGTGGCTCTTTTCTTTTCATCAGGGTGGAGGCTGTAGATTATCTCCTTTACCGTGTTGGCCACCTTGTTGATCTGATCACGATAAAAAGTCTTGTTAAGGTTCTTATCAGGGTTGTCAGACGGGGTAAGCGGGCGGTTCACCCCTGAGGCACTGTAGATGAAGTCGATGGAGCGCAGCCTGCCTCCTGTCTCTTTTTCAATCAGCTCGGTATCCGACGGATCCAGATCATGTATTCTCACGGGGATGATCCTGCTGCAGACATTGCCGCTTGCCAGTTTGATATCTCTTCCCAACTGATCTCCGGCTGCCAGCCTGTTAAATGCGACAAACTCGTTCTGCCAGGCAAAGCTTTTAGGATCACAGTATGTCTGTGAGATCACAGGAATAAAAATCAATGATTTAAGCTTTACCTCAAGGCTTTTGTCCACATTATGGATCTCGAGCAGTCCGTCGGAGGGATTTTCATCAAAATAGATTGAGACATCTTCCTTGAAAGTTGCGTCAAGTTCTCTTTTCAGATTATCGACAAACTCAGTGACCCAGCCGTCGTACTTGTTGTCTTTCTGACGATAGCTGATAAAGATGTCATACTCGTAACCAGGAATAATGCTTGCCATGGTATATGTTTATTTAAAGAACTTTCCGGTGCCGTCTGAATATCAATCAAATTTATGCTATAAATAAATGAAAGTCAAGCCCGGGGAGGATTCATTATTTAGCTAAGGGCTCAGGGCTGCCAGGTTGTGATAATCCTTTCTGGTTAAATGCCATATTTCCCTCTTTGTAATATGAGGAGTTCAGGATAACAAACAGCATGGTAATTTCATTTGCAATAGCCTGAATAAAAATACGCTCCTCATTGCTGATACTGTCGACAGGTAAAATAGCACAAACAAGTATATTGAAATTTTGCGGATTTGAAATTACAACAGAAAAAGGGGGACACGATTGTTTTTCAATTATCATTTTGTTACTGATATGAGGATAATCAAAAGTATGATCATGTCGTGTTTCAAATTGCTCATTAATAGTTTTTTGGGTTTTGCCGTCTATTATTCTGAACAGAACCCAGTTTGCATCTGTAATTCCAAAAACGCGCTCACCAAAAAAGTATAGTGCTCTTTTAAAATCATTTCTCGTTTCAGGTAATTTGTCATTGCTATTAAAAATCAGTTTTATCTGCTGGAGCTGTACATTTATCTGCCCGATATATTTAAATGAATCATCAAGTTTTTCCTGGGCTGACTTCTTCTCATTATTGATTTTATCAATCAGTTCTTTTTGTTTATAAACTTCATGTTTGTACAAATTATAAATCACGACACTCAGAACAATTAAAATACAAAGAAGAGCTCCCTCGAAAATCTCTTCATCTATTATCAGTTTTTCTGTTAAGTGTAAGGGCCCCCTGATCACTACAGGCGTCAATATTATTACAGAAAACAGAAGCACATTGACCAGCAGAAACAGGATTCGCAGAAATCCGGATTGAAAATTTATTTTTTTCATACAGAAGGAATAAGTTAACGGCAATTACTCTGTCTCCGATATCTGTTTTCTCTCAGGAACAAAGGGTCATTTAAACATTGGGATAA
>JADGPV010000028.1 GCA_017882245.1 Bacteroidales bacterium
AATCGCATATCAAAGTAGGTTTGATTTGGTGAATCGCAGCGGCATCAGAGATTCAACGCTGTCAATAACAATTGTTTTCTCTTTTCCTGTGAGTATAACTTTAATCGGATGCCCTTGTCTTTGTTCCTCTTCAATGAGCATCTGGCGGCAGTTACCGCATGGAGGAACCGGCTCGCGGGTCAGAATGCCGCCCGACAGGGCTGCGACGGCGATGGCAACCGGCCTCTTTCCGGGATAATTTGAGACAGCATAGGAAATAGCAGTCTTCTCGGCACAGCTCCCTGAAGGGAAAGCAGCGTTCTCGACATTGGCCCCTCTTACAACAGTGCCATCGTCAAACAGGATGGCGGCTCCAACCATAAAATGTGAATAGGGAGCATAAGCCCCCGAAGCTGCAAGGACTGCCTCTTCAATAAGCTTCTTGTCAGCATGCGGCATCTCATTGCTGTCATGATATTCCCTGTAAAACATCCTGACTTCTCTTTCTTTCATAAATTACAGTGATTTCTGGAAGGATAAAAGTAATAATATTTTTTCTCTGGCGTCAGAAATTTCAGCGGTTGATGACATTTTTATATTTTTGCCAAAACTGCTCTGATGAGACATTTCCCGGGATACATATTTATTGTTCTGATTCTGTTATTATATTCCTGCAGTCCTTCGCGAAAGACTGCCAGGACATCTCAACCCGTTTCAGCAACACCCTTCTACGCTATTGAATATCTTAATAAATACAGCTCTCTGGCTGTAAGTGAGATGCGCAGGACAGGCATCCCGGCAAGCATAACGCTGGCGCAGGGGATGCTTGAATCTGATTACGGACGCAGCACGCTGGCCATACTGGGCAATAATCATTTCGGCATAAAATGCCATAACGACTGGCAGGGAGAGAGAATATTCTATGACGATAACCGCAGGGGAGAATGTTTCAGGTCGTACCACAGCGCTGAGGAATCTTACAGGGACCATTCTGATTTTCTTGTTTCGGGTTCACGTTACAGTGATCTCTTCAGGTTAAGCAATACTGATTATAAAAGCTGGGCTCGCGGGCTCAAGGAGGCAGGTTATGCTACTGATCCGAAGTATCCGGATTTGCTTATAAAAAAAATTAATGACTACGGGCTGCACGCGTATGATATCGGCCAGGTAAGTTCCTTGGTAAACAAAGCACCAGCCGCTACAGTACCAAAGCAGACATCGCCGCAAACATCTCCGTCACCGGTTCAGAAAACAGCTGACACAGTGCTGGTTATGCCTGTCCAGGCCACTGCTGATAATGGCGGGGCTCAGCCGGAGGCAGAGATGCCGATAAAGGTCATAAGCCTTCATACCGGAAGAAATATCCAGGAGACTAACAACGTGCAGTTTGTTATGGCGGAAGGGAATGATACCTATGAATCCCTGGCGGAAGAGTTTCAGCTTCTTTCATGGGAGATAAGGCGCTATAATGATGCTCCCCCCGGTGCTCAACTGCAGCCCGGACAGGTCATCTATCTGCAACCAAAGCGAAACAGGGCGGCAGAGGGTAACTCCATATACGTTGTAAAAGCAGGTGAAACTATGTATTACCTGTCACAAAAGTATGCCGTCAGGCTTTCATCATTATATAAGATGAATGTGATGGATGAGGGAACAGAATGTGTCCCGGGACAGAAAGTCAGAATCAGGTAGTGCTGTCTGTCAGGCAATAACCCAACCGGCCAGGTTAAAGCCCCTGAGAAACTCAGATGAAGTCATTTTTTTTCTTCCTTCTGGCTGAAGCGAGAGTATTTCGATCTCACCTGAGTCGCAGGTAATGAATAGCCTGGATTTCTCCCTGACAACCAATATGCCGGACTGTGAAGGCATACCTGCTGTCACGGGGCCATCTTCCGTGCCAAGCCTGCTTTCAAACAGTTTAAGACGGAGTGTTTTATTTTCCGATTTAATTGTCGTGACCGCTCCCGGATAGGGAGACAGACCCCTGATTTTGTTATGTATTCTGACAGCTTCTTCTTTCCAGTCAACTACGGTATCGGAAGGGAAAATCTTCGGAGCAGTATGAATGATAACGTCGGGTTCTGTTTTCTGAGGTACAGGATTCAGTTTCCCTTCATGTAATCCTTTAACTGTCTCCACAACAAGCCCGGCTCCTATTTCCATCAGGCGATCGTACAAGCTGCCTGCATTATCGCCTGGAAATATTTCGGTCTCTCTTGAAAGCAATATTTTACCTGTGTCAATTTCTTTGTCTATCAGAAAAGTGGTAACGCCCGTCCTGGTCTCACCATTGATTATGGCATGATTAACAGGTGCGGCGCCACGGTATTGCGGAAGGAGTGAGGCGTGGAGGTTAAACGTACCCATCCGGGGTATACTCCATACCTCTTCAGGAAGCATCCGGAATGCAACCACAACGAAGATGTCAGCATTGAGATCTTTTAGCGCGCTCACAAAACTGCTGTCACGTAACCGTTCAGGCTGTAGCAGGGGAAGACGGTTCGCCACGGCATAATCTTTTACAGGGGTGGTGGCAAGCTTCTGTCCGCGGCCTGCAGGTTTATCGGGTGCAGTGACGACGCACGCTACAGAGTATCCGTTCTCGTGAAGGGCACGGAGGCTCGCAACAGCGAACCACGGGGTGCCCATGAATACTATCCGTGGAAGGGTCTCAGTCATTTTCGCCCTTTATTGGCGTCTTATAGCGTGACAGGTTATGCCCCATTTTTGTCGCCTTGGTCTCAAGGTAGAATGAGTTGAACGGGTTTGGCGGGATAACCAGAGGTATGGCTTCAACTATGGTGATACCATATCCCTCAAGCCCTGCTCTTTTAACTGGGTTATTGGAGATAAGCTTTACCTTGCCAAGGCCTATACCGCGCATAATATTTGCTCCGATACCGTAGTCGCGCTCATCTTCGCGGAATCCCAGTTCGATATTTGCTTCGACAGTATCACGACCCTGTTCCTGGAGCTTATATGTGCGTATCTTATTGATCAGACCAATACCTCTTCCTTCCTGGTTAAGATAGATTATTGCTCCCTTGCCGGCTTCGTTTACCATCTGCATAGCCTTATGCAGTTGCGGACCGCAGTCACATCTCTTTGAGCCGAAGATGTCGCCGGTGAAGCATGAGGAATGAACCCGCACCAGCACAGGTTCATCCTTTGTCCCCGTGCCTTTAACCAGGGCTGCATGTTCAAGACCATTGCTGATCTGTCTGAAAGGAATGAAATCAAAATCGCCGAATTCGGTCGGAAGCTTTACCTGTTCGCCCATCTCAACGATAGATTCAATACCCAACCGGTAGCGAATGAGATCTATTATCGTGACTACTTTGATGTCGTGCTTCATTGATATTTTGAGGAGGTCAGGAAGGCGGGCCATCGAGCCGTCCTCATTCATTATCTCGACGAGTACGCCGCCGGGGTGTAGTCCCGCAAGGCGGGTAAGATCAACGGTAGCCTCGGTATGACCAGCTCTTCGCAATACGCCTTTGGACATTGCTTTCAGCGGGAATATGTGCCCGGGACGACCCAGCTGTGACGGTTTGGTGGCCGGATCGACCAATGCTCTGATTGTCAGAGCCCTGTCGCGTGCGGATATGCCGGTAGTAGTTTCGGGGCTCAGAAAGTCGACTGAAACGGTGAACTGTGTCTCATGCAGGGAGGTGTTATGACCCACCATCATATTCAGATCAAGGTCGTTGCAGCGTTCTTCGGGCAGAGGCACACATATCAGACCACGGCCATATGTAGCCATGAAATTGACTATCTCAGGGGTGATCAGCTCTGCTGCGCAGATAAAATCACCTTCATTTTCCCTGTCTTCATCATCAACAACAATGACAATCCTGCCCGCCCTTATCTCCTCGATTGCTTCGTTAATGCTGTTAAGGCTGTGGTTTTCAGTCATCTCAGACACGTTTTGTGGGTTCCCATATTCCATTTTTTATCCCTCTTACTGCCTTCACAAACCCTGCTGCCAGTGCTGCATTCATCAGCAGGAACTGTGTCACATAACGTAGTGGTTTTATTGCCCTGCCGGACTTTTCAAGCATCAGATCCGGCGCCGGTAAAAGTATTAAAATTACCTGAACGGCTGCCAGGCAAAAATATAAAACAGAACGCCCTGAAAGAATGACCGTTGTCATAAAAAAGAGGGTCAGGAACAGAGGGGTGAACCATCGCAGGACCTTATGCGAAAAGAATGCGAATGAGGTTTTGAATTTTCCTGAGGGGAAAGGCCCGAAGCGAAAGAGATTCTGGAAAGAACCGGCTGCTATCCTCACTCTTCTTCTGAACTGACTTGCGATGTCAGGCTGCGTGTCTTCAGTGACAGCGGCTTCTGCAACATTGAAAGAGTCGAAACCTTTACGTAAAACTGTCAATCCGACATACAGATCATCTACAAGTGTGTTGTCTGGTATTTCGGGGAAGAGTTCACGTCGCACTGCATAACATCCTCCGTACGGGCCTGTCATTGCGCCCCATGACTCGCCCTCGGCTCTCCGCAGGGAGGTTTCGAATCTGGTGTACATAGTTTCCTGCCTTATCACACCATGACCCGGTGATATCGAAGGAATGACTGTGGCATCACACAACCCTGTCCTGGGAGAAGCGAAACCTGAGGCAAGCAGCCTTATTGTCCCGGGCGAGAAGATGACATTTGCATCCGTGATTATGAGAATATTGCCTTTTGCCATTGAAGCCAGTTTGTTGAGCATGGCAGCCTTGCCCTTCCTTACCGGACTCATGTGATATTTGATCCTGGTTTCCGAAGCTTCAAATTTTTCCATTATCTCATCCGTGCCATCATCAGAGGCATCTGAGCCGACCAGGAATTCTGTCAGCTCAGCAGGGTAATCTGACGCCAGCATACTGCGGATCTTTTCGCCCAGCACCTTTTCCTCGTTATATATTGATATGATGACAGATACAAAAGGAAGAGATGTTGCGGCTTTCAGCTGCTGTTTATCGTTTATCGTTTTTTGTTTTTCGCGGAAGGCAGCGAGGGTGAAGACCAGGGCCGGGTATAACAGGTATGTCCAGGCCAGCAGGACGGCAGTTATCAGAAGTATTGTCTCAGCGGCCATCACAGATCTTTTTATAGAACGCCAGCAATCCGGATGTCTGTTCAAGGTTGTCAAATCTGTTTTTTACCAGT
>JADGPV010000175.1 GCA_017882245.1 Bacteroidales bacterium
ACATATCCTGACAATTTTTGTTTTTGCCAATGTATTGCCTTACTCAAAGCATTTCCATGTATTCATGTCTGTCCCCAATGTGTTCCTGTCAAGGCTTGAACCGTCCGGGAAGTTGATGAACATGGATAATGTCACGAAGGAGGTAAAGCTTATGCTTAATCCGGAAACATCTTTTGCATCCGCGACGTCAGACCAGCCTGTAGAGCGTTTCGGGGTAAAGGATGCTGAAGATGTGGTCTGGAAAACTTATTTTGATTCTCTTTCGTGCACCGAGTGCGGACGATGTACTTCGGTTTGTCCTGCAAATATCACCGGCAAGAAATTATCACCGCGGAAAGTGATGATGGACCTCAGGGCGAGGATGAAGGAAAAGGGTTCACTGATGATCAGGAATGGAAAGGATTACAATGACAATAAATCGTTGCTGAGAGATTATATTACAGAAGAAGAATTATGGGCATGTACAACCTGCAACGCATGTGCAACGGAGTGTCCGATAAACATTAATCACCCTTCTCTTATTGTCGATATGAGAAGATACCTTGTCATGGAGGAGGCATCAGCACCGGGAGAACTCAAGACCGTGTTCAGCAACATTGAAAACAACGGTGCTCCATGGCAGTATTCTGCAGAAGACAGGCTTCAATGGGCCAAAGATCTGAGTTTCAGCATTCCTCTCATGTCCGACTATGCGGCAAGGGGAGCCACTCCGGAGTATCTGTTATGGGTTGGCTGTGCGGGCGCTTTCGATGACAGATACAAGAAAGTTGTCAGGGCATTTACAAAAATCCTGAACCATCTGAAAATAAATTATGCCGTGCTTGGCAGTGAAGAGACATGTACCGGTGATCCTGCCAGACGCGCCGGAAACGAGATGCTGTTCCAGATGCAGGCCCTCCAGGTGATTGAGCTCTTTAAATCATATGGCGTCAAGAAGATACTAACCGCATGCCCTCATTGTTTCAATACCTTTAAGAATGAGTCCCCGGATCTCGGAGGCAAATATGAAGTGATAAACTACCTTCAGTTCCTGAACAGGTATGCCGTGGAAGGCAACCTGAAAATAAACTCCGGATCACTCGATGGCAAGACTGTAACATACCATGATCCCTGTTACCTTGGACGTGCAAACGGGATTTATAATGAACCAAGAGCTCTGCTCAACAGACTGACTGGTAATTTTAAAGAGATGGAAAAACACGGCAGCTTTGCGTTATGCTGCGGTGCCGGCGGGGCACAGATGTTCAAAGAAGCTGAAAAAGGAGAGAAGGAGATTTTCATTGAAAGGACTGAAAATGCCCTCAGTACAGGAGCACAGATCATAGCATCTGCCTGCCCGTTCTGCATGACGATGCTTACAGACGGACTCAAATACAAAAACAGGGAAGAGGAGGTCCGTAACCTTGATATTGCAGAACTTATCGCACAGTCACTTGAATTGTAGAATTATCATCCAATCAACCTATAAACATGGAAAACAGTAACACTCTGAAAAGCGGTGAATTCCTGATCAGGGAAATTGAAGCAAAAGATGTTTTTATTCCTGAAGAATTTGATGAGGAGCAGAAGATGATTGCCCAGACATGCAGCGATTTCCTTCAGGCCGAAGTTTATCCTAACCTTGAACAGGTTGAGAAGAGTGACAGGGAACTGATGAAAAGCATGCTGAAAAAGTCGGGCGAGCTTGGCCTGATGTGCATTTCTATTCCTGAAGAGTTTGGCGGTTTCGGGCAGTCATTTGTCACTCAGATGCTCGTAGCTGAAACAATCGGCGGAGGATATTCCTTTTCAGTTGCGTTTATGGCGCATTGCGGCATCGGCACTTTGCCTATTTTGTATTACGGAAACCAGGATCAGCGTGAGCGTTATGTGCCAAAGCTGGCTACCGGGGAGTTTCTCGGAGCTTATTGTCTTACCGAGCCAGGCGCCGGAAGCGATGCCAACTCAGGCAAAACAAATGCAAAGCTCAGTGATGACGGCAAATCCTATATCCTCAACGGTCAGAAGATGTGGATAACAAACGCCGGATTTGCCGATACACTGATAGTATTTGCCAAGATTGACAACGACAGGGTGCTTAGTGCATTTATTGTTGAAAGCAGGTACCCGGGAGTGGTAATAGGTCCCGATGAGCATAAAATGGGAATTAAAGGCTCATCAACTGCACAGATCTTTTTCAATGATGTCAGGGTGCCGGTTGAGAACTTGCTCGGAAAGAGAGGAGAGGGCTTCAGGATTGCCCTGAGCATTCTTCATATGGGAAGGATCAAGCTTGGTGCCAATGTCATCGGTGCTGCAAAAAAAGCTATAAATGACTCCGTAAGATATGCCAATGAAAGAAAGCAGTTCGGAGTGTTTATTTCAACGTTCGGAGCGATAAAGCACAAGCTCGCTCAGCAGGTGATTCGTCTTTTTGCCACGGAGTCAGCCGTATACAGAGTAAGCAAAGATATTGACGTCCTCAGGAAGGAAATGTCCTCAGGGAGTGACTACGGAAGGGCTTCCATAGAGGCCATCAGCCATTATGCGGTTGAGGCTGCCATACTGAAAGTCACCGGTTCGGAAATGCTTGATTTTGTTGCAGATGAGGCAGTCCAGATTCATGGCGGCATGGGCTATTCAGCAGAAATGGCGGTTGAGAGGGGATATCGTGATTCAAGGATCAACAGAATATTCGAAGGAACAAATGAGATCAACCGCCTGCTTGTCGTTGACACTGCAATGAAGCGTGCCCTCAAGGGTGATTTTGACCTTTTCGGCGAGGCTGAAAAGCTTTGCGCCGGACTGCCTGACATCAACGATGGCAGAGTTGCCGGAGAGAGTTATTTCCAGACAAGCAAAAGATATATACGTAACTTCAAGAAAATCATTCTCCTCTGCATCCATCACGCAACGAAACACTTCGGCAAAGAACTTATCAACGAACAGGAAGTCCTGAATAATATTGCTGAAATGATGATGGAAGTCTACATCTCCGAATCTCTGACACTGAGAGTGGAAAAGTCAGCTACCCTTAAGGGGGACATTTCGATCTACAAAGATATGCTTGATGTCAATCTGTTTGAGACTGCCGGCATCATAAGAAAGTCTGCCCTTGAAGCAATTGCCTCATTTTCCTCACCTGAAACCTGCCCGGTTCTTCTTCAGGCCGTTGAAAACCTTACCAGGGAAGGATGTGTCAACATAAAAGAGGCCAGGCGACGGATCGCAGACAAGCTGATAAGTGACAATTCTTACAAGTTCTGATTTATCAGCTGTTATCACAATTTTCATGCTGACTTTGATTTGATATTTATCAGTATTGCCCGCGACAAATGTCAATACTTAAGTTGACAAGAAGCACTTCGGAGTTTGCTAAATATAAGTTGATGAATTTATTAAAACAGGTTATTCTGATATCTTTGTGAATTAATAAACAATTCAAAATGATGGATCTAAAAGTAAGGGTATTAAAAATATTTGCTTCTGCTGTCATAATAACAGGTATTGCGGTTCTCGCATCCTGTGAAAGGTATGCCTGGGCTCCTCCTGTGATACCAGGCGATATTGTCATCAGTTACAGCGGGCATCTTTATCCGGAATGCCATAACTGTCACGGATCATGGGATATAAATAAAACCTATGATGAGTTGTCCTCGCATGTTGATACAATTAGCCCTGAATCAAGTGCTATTTTGCAGATTCATGGATCGATCTATCAGACGACGATGGTTCAGATCAATGATACTCTGACCATTCCGCTTTCGGATGCCGTTATTTTATGGGCATCGCAAGGGGCCAAAAACAACAAATAATATAAATACCTATAACAATGATACCTATGAAAAAGATAATTGTTTCGCTTATTCTTACCTTACTTCTTATACCTGTCTTCTCACAGGAAAGTGAGGATTATCCTGTAAGACTTTTTGAGACCAGTATACTGATAGACAACCAGACTGTAACCACTCCGTTCAAAGGAATGCTGGAGTTTGAAATACATCACAGGTTTGCCACGGTAAATAATGGTATTGAAGATTTTTTCGGTATCTGGGGAGCATCGAACATTCGTTTGGGGCTCAACTATGGCATTTTAGACAAACTCATGGTTGGGGTAGGAACGACCAAAGACCGCAAAGTACAGGACTTTGCTTTAAAATATGCGCTTCTGCAGCAAACCAGTTCGGGATCAACGCCTGTTTCTCTTACTTTCTACGGCAATATGGGTATCAGCCTCATGGGTAAAGATAATTTCGGGCCCTCACCTGACTGGAGGGAGATACACAGGTTCTCCTACATGACTCAGGCAATTATTGCCCGGCAGTTTGCCGGCAAGCTGTCTGTTCAGCTGGCTCCCACATTTATCTGGCTCAATGCAGTGGAAGTAGGTTATAAAAATGCTAATTTCGGATTTTCTGCAGCAGCAAAATATAATCTCTTTGGCTCTCATAGCCTGATGGTTGAATATGACCAGCTCTTCAATAAGCAGAAAAATGCAGAGTTAAACTCTAAGCCCCAGCTTGCCATCGGTTGGGAGATAAGTACGGCAACACATGCATTCCAGCTCTTCTTTGCAAATTACAAGGAAATACTGGGACAGTATAATTTTGTTTATAACCAGAACAGCATTTCAAAATTCAATTACCTTATAGGACTGAATATCACGGTAAGATTCTGATAGAAATTGAATGCGGTAATGGATTTAAACAAGTTTTCGTTTTACTTTTTATTCTCCGTCTTATTAATCAGTCCTGCAGGTGCCTTTCCGCTGCAGGAAAAGCCTGGTGAAGAGAAAAAGCAGCTCAGCCTCTATGCCGCTGACAATGAGAAGAATTGCCTTATCTGTCATGGCAAGCTGGTCTATACAATCACTGATACTGTATCGGGCGTCACCATGAAGCGGATGATGTCTGAACAAAATGTCATCAACCCTGAAATCTTCTACAAGTCGGTACACTGGAGTTTCAACTGTCTTGATTGCCATGCAGAAGGATTTAAGAGCTTTCCGCATCCCCTGGAAGCCAGATTTGAAAGCGGATGGAATTGCCTGGACTGTCATGGTAATGACCCGAACTACGCACAGTACAAGTTTGAAGAGATAGATGCGGAATATCGGAGAAGCATTCATTATACTGCCACTGAAGGTTTATTTACATGCTGGGATTGTCATGATGCTCATTATTATAATCCTCTTGCCCGTCAGGACAGCAGCAGCCGTGATCAGATATTCAAGTTGAATGAAATGTGCCTGCGGTGTCATGGTAACCCTGATATAATGGGCATGATATCCGACAAAGGACTGGACAAGGTCCTCCCAAAGCACGAATGGTTGCCAAATGTTGAAAGGCACCTTCAGGCTGTCAGATGCCTTGACTGTCACACGCGCATGACTGACAGTGTACTTGTAGCACAGGAGATAGTACCGGCTGACAGCGCTGTAAAGAACTGTACAGACTGCCACAACAAAAATTCAATCCTGATGGGTACCCTGTATAAATATGCTTCAAAGGAGAACCGCGATGAAAAAGGCTTCGTAAATGGCGTCATTTTTAATAATGATTCTTATGTTATCGGAGCTAACCACAGCAAATTCATTACTTTGACGGGGAAGATCATAATTGGCATGACTCTTGCATTCGCACTGATGCATATTATTTTTAGGATGATTATCAGACCTATAAAGAGATACAATGAGTAAGAATTTCTATCACTATCCGGTATGGGTCAGGTTATGGCATGTAATGAATGCCATTTTGTGCCTTTTCCTGATTGTGACAGGATTCAGTATGCTATATTCGAATCCTGATAATGGGTTGGTAGTCGGATTCAAAAGAGCTGTCTCTATACATAATGTATCTGGTATTCTGTTGACAGTGAGCTATACGTTATTCCTTTTCGGTAACCTGTTTACCTCCAATGGCAGACATTATCTTCTTGCCATGAAAGGTGCGGGCAAAAGGCTCTGGCAGCAGGGATATTATTATGTCTATGGATATTTCAAGGGCCAGAAAGCACCTTACCCGGTTGATGGTGAACACAAGTTCAATCCACTGCAACAGGTATCATATGTAGGAGTCATGTACCTCATTCTCCCTATGTTGTTTGTTACCGGATGGGCAATGATGTTCCCTGAATTTATCCTCAAGAAGTTTTTAAGATTCAGCGGTATCTTTCTTACAGATCAGTTCCATGTAATATTGGGTTTTCTGGTCGTTATCTTTTTGTTTATTCATCTCTATGTGAGCACAATGGGTAAATCACCCCTGAGTAATTTCAGGAGTATAATCACAGGCTGGCAGGAGAGTCATTAATATGAGTTTAATTTAAAATGGTTATTATGAGAAGAACAGTTAAAGTGATTTCGGTAATGATTGTGACAGCTGCGTTTGCCATGATGTCTGTTACCACATATGCCCAGCAGCAGAAGAAAGGCGAACCGTGGACTATCCCGGCTGAGTATAAGACTATGAAGAATCCTGTTGTCAGCGATGCAACGACACTCGCAGCAGGCAAAATGGCTTATGACAAGAATTGTGCTTCGTGTCATGGCAAGCTTGGCAAGGGCGACGGCCCCAAGGGAAGAATGTGTAAAGTATTTCCCGGTGATTTTTCAGGCGCTGACTTCCAGGCATATAGTGAGGGTACTATGTTTTACCAGACGAAATCAGGAAGAGGCGAGATGCCTGCTTATGACAAAAAAGTTCCGGACAACGATATCTGGAAAATGGTAATTTACATGAGATCACTCAAACAGCAGTAAACTTGCGGAAGCCAAAGTGAACCTGCCATATTCTGGCAGGTTTTTTGTATTTAAATGATACATGATAAAATTGTTTAATTTTGTCATGTATTTGATGGCAACCAGGAGTAACTAAAAAAGTGTAAATTATGAAATTCAAATCAATTATTGTTTGTGCCGGCCTTCTGGCCTTCTCCTTCTCGCAGGTGATGAATGCACAGGGTCAGAAGAAAGCTGAACCATGGCCCGTACCCGATAATGAGAAGTGCAAGGTAAATCCTGTTAAGGCAGATGATGCCACCCTTCAGCTGGGGACATCCTCATGGTCTAAGAACTGCGCTTCATGTCATGGCAAAACCGGCCTTGGCGACGGAGTAAAAGGCAGGATGTGCAAAACTTTTCCGGGTGACTTTTCATCAGCTGATTTTCAGGCCTTTACCGATGGTGAACTGTTCTACAGGACTAAGACCGGGCGTAATGAAATGCCTTCATTTGACAAGAAAATCCCTGAAAATGAGATCTGGGCATTGGTAAATCACATGAGAAGCTTTAAAAAATAGGAAAGCTTCAGGAAGTTAAACAGAAAAGGCTGCCTCAATTGAGACAGCCTTTCTTTATTTGTGTTGGATTGTTGTTCTACCAGGCTGCCAGAGTGTTTTCAAGCAGTTTCTTTGTATACAGGTAGTTGTGAACGCCTGTACTTCCATCCCTGAATACCAGCTGGTAGTTGATAATAGCACCGAACTGAGCATTTGTTACAGGCGGGAATGATACATTGCCCTGGTCAGGATTCTTCCAATATCCGGTTGGATTTGAGCCGGCATCATAGATATCAAGGTAACCGTGATACTGGTCGTCAGTCGGATCTTTCTGAAGAATATCGTGTCCGTTACCTATTTCATTTATTTTTGTTGCCAGATCACTAAGCAGCCCGGTAATATCATCTACGGCGTTGGTAAACGTCGGGCTTGTGGCGCTCATGTTTGTGTGGCATCCGCCGATGTTACATCCTGTATATAGGTCGGCTACGCTGAATGAGTGGCCGCCTGACAGGGTTCTCGGTTCTGCCATGTGGCAGCTTCCGCATGAAAGGTTAGCAGTATGCGATGAGTTTGCATAACCTGATCCGAACTGGATGCCTCCAACACCACCTGCTATAGCTCCCTGCGCTCCGTAATGGATGCCTGTTCTGTAACTTATGCTGGAAAGAGTATACTTGGTGTTAGGATCAGATACCAGCAACGCGTAGTCGATCACATTCCCGCTTGAGGCTGTTACAGGCCTGGGCTGATGACATTTTGCACACAGATTTCCGTTGCTTTTGGCGAAATTGATCGTCTTTGTTCCACCCCACATTGTCATCGGTACTTCAGCAACTGTGGTAAGAGGTGAAAAATCTTCACCGTTATAAGTTGTATGGAGTGAACTATGACATGTAAAACAGCTTATTGGTCCCGGCAGTGAAGCTGTGAGAGCATCGACAGAATAATTATTAAGATACTTTCCCGCATTGGCCGGATCAGGAACAAAAGTTGCAGGAGTGTTGTTATCAACAACAAATCTGAAACCCTGATCTGAATGACAGGGAGCACATCCGGCCCTTGATCCTTCTTCAAAAGCCGTACCGCTGAAATGCAGCGCGTGTTCATATTCTCTTGCTTTCGTCTCAACAACATCCTGATTATGGCACTCTGTACAGGCAACGGTTGCTCCGGGTTCTCCCTTGGTACCCTGTGAACCTTGTGGACCCTGAGGACCCATCGGACCTTCACACGATACCATCACCATCCCGGTTACGATTAATAACGAAAATAACTTCACAATTCTCTTCATAGACATATTGGTTTTTAGCCGGTTATTCGATTCCGAAAGGTAACAATAGCCATTCTTGTCACACCTGAATGATAATTGATATTTCAATCACGATGGATTGATAAGTAAGAGTAAATAAGTTGACTAATATCAATAAAAAATATGATATATATTACTTTTTTCATTTTTAATTTGTATAAAATAATAGTTTAGGCGCCTGTAAATAATACCTGAACTATGTTTAGCGAAAACGTCATATCAAGCTGTGAGTTCTGTTCAAAATGCTGGGGTAATCTCAAGAACCTCTCCGCTGATGAGCTTAAAATGGTCAACAACAACCGGTATGAAGCGAGTTTTAAGCCGGGAGAAATTATAATCAAACAGGGCTCGCCATCTTCGAATGCCATATTTCTTTTATCGGGACTGGCAAAAGTATATATGGAAGGGTATTCCGGCAGGAACCTGATACTTGATCTTGCCGGCCAATCCACACTACTTGCAGGACCAGGTGTTAACGTTAATTCAAGATACTGCTATTCGGTAGCTGCCATTACCCAGGTTCAGGCGTGTTTTATAAGTTTTGAAGTTTTTCGCAAGATAATGACGGTCAACCCGGATTTTGCTTTTGGGTTCATCGAAGACATGAGTAATAAAGCTTTAAAAATGTACTTTAAACTGGTAAACCTTACCCAGAAGAAGATGCATGGCAGACTGGCGGAAGCCCTCCTTTACTTTTCCAATAATCTTTACAGTGCTGATAGCTTTGAAATGTTGCTTTCACGGCAGGAACTTGGTGAAATGACCAACATGGCCAAAGAAAGTGTTGTCAGGATAATGGGAGAACTTGAAGACGAAAAAATAATTGAGGCGACGCCACGATCGGTAAAAATTCTTGACCGTAACAAGCTTAGCATAATTTCCGAAAAAGGATAGTTTTGTCATCAAATTACAATCATGAAAATATTCAGATTTCTTTTTACGCCCATAATGATGGGCTTACTTTTAATTATGCTGGCCATTGCTATGGCGGCTGCAACTTTCATAGAGAATGATTTTGGCGCTGACGCTGCCAGGCAGATTGTGTACAACACCCGTTGGTTTGAGCTGATTTTTCTGCTTCTTGTCACTAACCTTGCCGGACAGATAATTACATTCAAGCTATACCGTAAGGAGAAGCTGACTGTAATGTTATTTCACATTGCCTTTATTATAATGATAATAGGTGCAGCCATAACACGGTACACCGGCTTTGACGGAATGATACATATCAGGGAGGGCGAGGCCTCGTCAACGGCATTTTCTTCAGGCAGCGACATTGTTTTTGAGCTTACTGATAAAGATGGCAGGGTGCTTGACAGCCGTTCAAAACCTCTGTCACTGGCTGGTGCCGGCCCCGCAGGATATAGCAAGACCCTCAGAGCTGATGGCAAAGAGGTGAAGCTGACTGTTGACAACTATTTCCCTGAAGCAGTCAGACAGATAAAAGAATCTCCTGACGGTGTCCCAATGGTTTCTTTTCTTGCCACTTCCGATATGAGAAGCGGTGAAGCCATCGTACTTGCCCGTGGTGAGACAGCGATGGCAGGAGAGATGACAGTAGGTTTTGATACTGAAGCGGATATTACAGTAGTTCTTGACGATTCCACGTTCTATATCACATCCGGAAAGGAAATACGGCTTACCCGGATGCAGAATATGGAGAGTGTCATTTACCCGCCGGACTCACTGATCCTGCTTTCGCCAAGAACCGTTTATACCATAGGGAGCTACAGGCTTGTACCCCGGCAACTGACCCTCAGCGGGGTGGCTGTCCCTGAACCTGCAACCGCAGCTTCAGGTCAGGCTGCAGGCAGCGCCCTGGAATGCACTCTGTCAGGGACAGGCTATGAAAAGAAATTTTACCTGTGGGATAATACTGATGCAAAGAGAGCAGAATGGCATGGCACCTTCGATGGGCTTAATGTGAATGTCAGCTGTGGAAGCAGGGTCCTTAATTTGCCTTTTAGCCTGAAACTTAATGATTTCATAATTGAGAGGTATCCGGGCTCAAATAGTCCTTCCGGATTTAAAAGTAACGTCACATTGTCTGACGGGGCTCATAATACTGATATTAAGTATGATATCTATATGAACCATATTCTTAAATACAGGGGCTACCGGTTCTATCAGTCCTCTTATGATAAGGATGAGCACGGCACTGTCCTTTCGGTGAATCATGATCCGGCGGGTATGTTTACAACCTATGCCGGATACGGTCTTCTGTTTCTTTTTATTATTCTTTCCATAGTTAATAGACGTTCTTTTTTCCGGAGTGTGAAAATAGGCTACTGGAGCTCGCGGTATCGCCGCCTGACAACTGTTATTATTCTTTTACTGGCGGTTACGTCTCTCACACCGGTTAAAGCCCAGCGTCTTGTCATTGACAGGGATGAGGCTGACCGTTTCGGGGAGGTGCTTGCTCAGGATCAGAAAGGACGCACCAAACCTCTTTACACAATAAGCAGTGACATTCTCCGCAAGGTCACCAGGGAAAAAGATTTTGAAGGCCTCACATCAATGCAGGTGTTACTGGGATATTCACTTGACTTCAATCACTGGCAGGATGTGCCTCTTATAAAAGTCTCAAACGCTGATCTGGCCAGAGTTCTCAAACTAAAGAATGACATGGCTGCGTTTTCTGACATCGTGACCTATGGTGAGGGGGGAGGCTATAAACTCTCATCATACGTCGAAAATGCCTATAAGAAGCCTGCAAGTGAGCGAACCCGGTTCGACAAGGAGGTTATCAAACTTGATGAGCGTGTCAATATATGTTATATGATGTCAAGAGGAGACTTCCTGCGGGTATTCCCATTGAGGGACGGTACTGATCAATGGGGAAGGTCCGAAGATGCGGTAAAGCACACTGCTGACCCGGGCGATTCGCTGTTTGTCGTAAGCGTGATTCCGGTATGGGCTCAGTCAGTCACGGCCGTAGGAACAGCCGGGGTCAGGCCTGAAGAGTATATTACTGCCCTGAAGAACTATCAGCGTAAACATACTGACTATGAGCTTCCTTCGGAGTCAAAGATCAGGGCAGAGCTCCTGTATTACAAGGCAAACATCTTTGAGAAGCTCTTCCCGTTTTATGCCACCCTGGGTACCTTAATGATAATTTCCCTGATCACTTTTATTATCACAGGCAAAAGCGGCGGCTCCATTTTTATGAAGATCCTTTTCGGACTGGCCGCAGCCGGATTTGTATTTCATACTGCAGGACTTGGTATAAGATGGTATATTTCAGGTCATTCACCTATGAGCAACGGGTATGAGTCAATGCTCTTTATCTCATGGGTCACAATGCTTGCAGGCTTTATCTTCAGCCGAAAGTCCCTGTTTACACTGGCAGCCACATCAGTTCTTGCCGGACTGACGCTTCTTGTAGCTCACATGAGTTTCATGGACCCGGAGATAACCAACCTTGTGCCTGTTCTGAAATCATACTGGCTCACATTGCATGTCTCTGTGATCACCGGCAGTTACGGATTCCTTGGGCTGGGGGCCATACTCGGGCTCATTGTGATGATAATGATGCTCTTTACCAATAAAAAGAATCAGGAAAGGATCAGCCTTACCATTGATGAACTAACCGCCATCAATTACAAAACTGTGACCCTGGGTCTTTATTTTCTTACAATAGGAACTTTCCTCGGAGCTGTATGGGCAAATGAGTCATGGGGCCGCTACTGGGGATGGGACCCAAAAGAGACATGGTCACTGATCACTATTATTGTTTATACACTGGTGACCCATTCAAGAATGATCCCCGGGCTGAGAAATATATATGCGTATAATCTCCTTTCGCTTTTTGCCTTCTCTTCCGTGCTGATGACTTATTTCGGAGTGAATTATTATCTCTCAGGACTACATTCGTACGCCGGAGGAGATTCTGTTCCGGTGCCGGTATTTGTGTATATAGCTGTAGCAGTGCTGGTGCTGTTGGCTGCAGCCGCGTGGTTAAGGTATAAACAGGCGCCGGTGAAATCCAGGTAAATATGTAAAAAAAAGAGCCCCGTTTTGCGGGACTCTTTTTTTAATTGACAGATCAGATTATCTATCTTGCCTTATAGATAAGTGTTCTGGGTGTTTTTGCAACTCCGCTCTTCTTATATGTTCCAAGGTTTGTATCATGAGCGTCAAAAATGGTGTATTTATCACCTGCTACGACTACTTTGCAGATCACCATATTAAAGTCAACGTTGTGATCTTGTACATAACCGGGTTGTTCAGAGCTCATCATATCAGCTTCCTGTTGCTCAACTTTAAAGTCAATCAATGAAGTTCCCTGCCGTGTGAACGTTGCCGTAATCGGTATCGTGGTATTTGCACCCAGACCTGCAAACTCATTTGAATACAGATTAGCAAGCAGAATATATCCTCCATCCGGGACGTTTGCGAATTCGAAGGTTTCCGGATGACTTCCTGTAGCTGCAATCCAATCAATTGCGGTAGCCCATGGGTCAGCAGGATCAAACCCTGTTGCATCAGCATACCAGAAGTCAAAGTCAACATAGGAGGCTGCCGAATAATTAGTGCCACCAATATTAACTAACTTGTCCCATGAAAATGCCACCTGCAAATTCGGAGAAACAGCGT
>JADGPV010000176.1 GCA_017882245.1 Bacteroidales bacterium
ACCCAATGCAGGACCCTTCCACGAGTTCAAAGGCTTTAACGATGAACTGCCGTTCACTTGCCCGACTTCGACTTTATCAAGCGACGATGGAGTTGTTACAGTACCTTCAGGTCCGGGACTCGGAATTGACATTGATCCCGACTATGTCGCAAAGCACCAGCTGGTAAAAGCATGATCACGCCGCAGTGACTCATTGAAGTGATTTCAGCACTTCCCTGACTTTGTCCGCACCCTTAATTGCTGTTGATGGCAGCCTTACTCCATCTTTGCCGAAAACAAGCTGTGCCTCATAATTCTCGATTGTGACTTTCGATTCATCGATCTTTCCCTCCTTGTTCTTTGCCGCATCAGGATTTAATCCAAGGTGCCGGGCCATAAAATCGTACATTGCCATTCTTTTCGATATCCCATAATCATGTCCCTCTTTTGCAAGGTGAACGTTTTCAACATTTTCAGGCTTCCCGTATAGTTCATACACTTTCTTAAGATAAGGAAACTCGATTACAGGTACATTGGCTGTCCAATCGCTTCCGTCGGATACCACGAGCAGAGGCCTTGGCGATGCCATTGCTGCAATCTCGGCATTATTAGTTCCCAGGTCTGTGCAGGAATGGATCGGCAGACCGCTCTCACATGGACACCCGCCGAAGAAATATGACGATACCATCACTACCGGAACGCACACAGTCACCCGGTCATCAAGTGCAGTAAGCAGAAATGATTGAGTTCCTCCTCCCGAACAGGCTGTGACACCGATCCTTTTTGCATCGACAAATTGTAAGGAAGTGAGAAAATCCAGAACCCGTATAGAATTCAGTGTCTGCATAGTAAGAGCCAGCCCTGTCTGATGATCCGACTTGCTGACCATTAACTGTGATTCGCCGTAACCGAACATTTCATAGCTGAATACCACCGCTCCCATCCTGGCAAGCATTGCACACCTGTATTGCTGATCAGGCCTGTATCTGCCGTAACTATTCAAATCCCCGCCATTGAAGTGTCCGTGCGGACAAAGCACTGCAGGGAAAGGACCTTTTCCTTTTGCCGGCCTGTAAAGAGAACCGCAGAGATAAAATCCAGGAATTGTTTCAATGCCGACATTTTCGACAGTATAGCCATCAAACTTCCTTTTTTCAGTATATATAGGATTCAGAGGGGTTTTCTTGGGGAACGGAGTCAGACCCAGTTGTTCAAAAAAGCATTTTCTTAATTCAGCCTTTCGGGTCTCCCATGATTTCAGATCAGGGTAGCTGGCCAGCAGCTTTTCGAGGTGTTTCCTTCCCTCCTCCACCGGTCTTATGTGATAAGCATATTTGCTGATCTGATATACTCTATCACCGGTCTTCTGAAAAACCATATCCAGCGGTAGCAGAATATTCGTTAGTGTCTCCTCATTATCCATCCTGTAACGCCATGTCGGGTACATTACATCAACTCCTTTAACCAGGCTCTCGCTGTACTGGAGTTTAATATTATAGCGTTTTTCAATGTCAGTAAGAACCTCTTTCAGAGGCTTCTTATACACTTCCTGGGGTGTCTGGGAGATGGCAGCACCAAACTGAAAAGAGATCAGAAGAATCAGAAATAGTTTCGTTTTCATTATTTTGCTTTTATGCCACAAAGACACTAAGGCACCAAGTATCACAAAGAAAAATTATCGGGCAAATCGCTTTGTGAACCTTTGTGTCTTCGTGTCTTAGTGGCTGGTTTTTAATACCATTTGTATATTAGAAAGTCACATTAAAAAAATCAGTCTTTTCATACCAACAGTAATTATTAGATTTCACCTCTGTGGAACTCTGTGCTTCCCTGCCTGCCGGCAGGCAGGTCTGTGTTTCTCTGTGTAACTTAAAAAAAATGAAGAACTTACACAGAGTTTCACGGAGTCCCGATAGCTATCGGGAAACAGAGGGTCACAGAGGGTACAGAGAAATATTATTGAGAGATAAACTTAATCAGTGGGATGAGTATCGGCTTCCCTTTTTGTGCAGTATAAGTGATCGTCGTTTTCTTTTCTTTGTCTCCTTCCCTGCTTTGCTCGCTAACCGCGTTTACGTTAATATAGGGATTCATTTTGCTGGTAAATGTGAGAGCGCGCTCTTTTGCATCTGCATCATAATTCATAAAAACAGGATAGACCAGCGTTATGAGTTCAGTAAGATTGGTTTTATTTGTGATTATTGTTCCTTTTGGCCATGCAGGTAATACCCCGTCCTGCGATATGACCACTGAACCTCCTGAGGGGATCCAATTCATCCAGTTCATCTCGTCGCCGGCATTTTTCTCCATCCCTTTGGTTATAACAGCATCAGCATAATATTTTTTCAAACCATCTTTAAAGAGCTGTGGAAGCTTAAGTGCACCGATATAACCGGAAATCAGCCTGCAGTTATTATAATGGCCAACATTAAAATTATAATCATCGGCAATAAGACGACCATTGTTATTTAACAGCTGGGATGCAAAGAGACTGATCAACGTTCTGAACTCAACTGTTGATGTATCGATTGTCTGGTTATTTTTCAGAATGTAATCCTTAATAGCTTTTGCATATCCTTTTTTATCGGATGCGGATAGTTTTGGTTCTTCATATATAGATTTAATCTCTGCCGGTATCTCCTCGAGCCTTTCCAGCATGAATCCGGCCTTTGCGACCCGGTTCCTGCCTTCATCACGCAAAACTGGTTCAATTATTATCGAGTTATCCGGTTTGATTTCAAGAGCATCAATATCTAATGATCCGGAAGCCAGACCGGTTGTTGAAACTGACACATGGATCTTGCCAGGCTTACCTGTCGACCTGATCACATTGGAAACCGGCATATCGATGTACCAGACTCCTTCAAGCTCATGATGCTTGTCAATGTCTGATTCATATACTGTAGGCCCGACAAATGTTGCCGGCCCTGAAACAGACCATTTAACCGGGTTAGTTGCTCCGTATACATGGTTCCCCTTTGAATCAACAATATCTGCAGTAATTATAGCTACCGAGCCACGGTCGGCATCCAGTTTCTGAACCGAGCCTTTCAGAAGTATTTTTGCCGGTTCGCCAGCCATCACTACTTGGGTTGTTATCGTCTTTCCGGCTTTGGTTGCTACAGCGCTTAATGTTCCGCTTTCAATATTTACATCCTTGAATATGACACAATGAAAGTTACTCTGATCAGGTATAAGAGTACCTTTACTTACTCCATTTACTTTAAGTTCTATTTTCTCGCAGTTCGAGTTAACCACTATATCCTTCTTCTGCCCTAGATATTGAGATCGCCAATAATGAGGTTGAATAAATACCATTGGCTTTTGAGAGTATGTTGCCTGCCAGAAATAATAAGCATATTTCGGAACCCTGTAAACATCGACATATCCTTTTGGATTTACATGAAGAAGCGGTGAGTTAAGATATTCCCTGTCGGCTCCATGATCCTCATAAATCCATGTGCACAGATTACCGGTACCAAACCTGCCGCTGGCAAGAAGCATGTTCTGTTGATGTTCTTCCGTACCGCACTGCTGGGCATCAGAAGGCTCAAAGTCTTTGACATCCTTATTATACCAGCCCCTGATGGTACATCTCAGGAGGTTCTCTATTGAAAGGTTATCATCGGTATGATGAACGTATGCACCAGCTGATCCGTCGAGGACACGCCGTGCAGTAAGAATCCTTGTCGTATCTTCAGCCACCGCATACTTTGAGTCTACAGCACGATTGGTTTCATTCCCCATGCTCCAGAGCATAATGCTGGGATGGTTTCGGTCGCGCCGGATCATCTCAGTCATCTGCTGCTTCTGCACTTCAGGTGAAAAATCCTGGTTTTTAATACTGGGCGACTCCTCATCGATCACGATACCGAATTTATCAGTCAGTTCATAAACATATTTATCGTTAGGATAATGGGCAGTACGCATAAAGTTGTAATTCAGGTTTTCAGCAATATCTGTAAAATCCATCAGAGTGATCCACTTTGGGATTGCATCGCCAAGCCATGGATATTCCTGATGACGGTTTCCCCCGTGTATTATCATTTTCTTACCGTTCACCCAGAGGAAGTTTTCCTTATAATCCCATCTGAACCATCTGAAGCCGAGAGGGCTTGAATAGCAATCCGTCACTTTTGAGCCATCCATAACCTCCGAATATACCTTATAGATATAGGGTGACTCGTTTGACCACAGATGCGGACTTTTGACTGGCTTGAAGGTCTGATCAAATTTTAGAAGCTGGCCTGAGTGAACCGTGTTTTTTGATTTTATGGTCTGAATTGTTTTTCCGGTTGCATCAAGGATAGTAGTGCTAAGTGCACACTCTTTAGGCTCTTTATTATCATTCCTGATCCAGGTCTGAACTCTTACAATACCCTCCTTCTCAGTAACAGATGGGGTGGTGACAAAGGTTCCTCCTTCATGAGATGCAGAACCCTGCATCGGTATATAAAGCTTATCTTTAATTACAATGGTCACATCCCTGTAAATACCTCCGTACACATCAAAGTTACCTGCAGCCATTGGCGGGATCCTGAACTGGTCATTTTGCTTGTTACTCACAGCAACAGCCAGCACATTATCCTTTCCTTCGGTTATATAGCTTGAAATATCAAAGTCAAATGATCCGTAACCACCTTTATGATCGCCGAGGTATTTATCGTTAATCCAGACTTTGCAATATTTCTGTACACCTTCAAATTCGAGGAATATTTTCTGTCCGGAATGACCCGGACTAATTGTGAAGTGTTTCCGGTACCAGCCCCATCCATTCCACCAATAAGGGTTATCAATTTCTGAGGGGCTCTTGATAAAAGGGTGTATCTCACCGGTTGTTTCAAAAGTGCTCCATGTGTGAGGTAAACTTACAGCCGGCCATCCTGAATCATCAAATCCCGGCGACTGATACCCATCATTTGCGTTTTCATCAGAAAAATAGTAGAAAGTCCAGTTTGAATTGATGATCTTCTCCTGTCTTGGATTTTTTACATATCCTGATGGTGTCTTCTGGGCATTAAGTGATGCTATACATGAAGTCAGAAAAAAAACTAAAAGAAGCTTTCTCATGGTCGAAGTATTTCTCCTTAAAATTACATGAAATCATTTTAAAACACTACTGGCTGAATAAAATTGTAAGATTCTTCGCTTCGCTCAGAATGACAAGTTTTTGTGTATTAGGGAGCCGAAGAGTATGGTTCGTGGCACAGTCATTGGATTGATGTTGGCTCTGAAAGAGCCTGATATGAATAACCCCCGGTGAAACCGGGGGTCACAACTATTGATCCGGAACCAGCTCTGAAGGAGCTGAATATTAGATATTTAAGCCAACTTATAAAGCCCTTTCAGGGCTTGTCAACATAAGTCAGTCATCTACCC
>JADGPV010000177.1 GCA_017882245.1 Bacteroidales bacterium
TTCATATAGACAAATCCTGCGCTTGCGGTAAAATTACTGATGTGCCATCTGATTTCTGCTGAGGGAATGATGCAGAAACTGTTTTCAGGTTTCATGTTAGTGCCTTCGTACTCTGAGAAAAAACGGTAACCGACAGACAGTGATGGAACGGCACTTAACCTGCTGTTTTTGAACTGGAAGAAAATGAAATCCTTATAGATCCCGGCAGATAATACCGAAGTGTTTACCCTGTACTGATGGATTATTTCAGAATCGTCGACCAGTAACTGGTATCTGAAGGGATTGAATGCAGCACCCAGGGTAATGCCTGCCTTCAGCCTCGGTTCAGCAATTGAAACTGCCCCGGCCATCAGTAAATAATGAGACGTAAACATTCCTCCTCCGGAGAATGTAAGCTCTTCCAGGGCTAACCTTTGTTTTTCAGTTATTCCATGATCATTCAGCAGCGACAGAAGCTTCTTATAGCCATAGAATTCGGCTATGCTGGCCGGATTATTTGTCCGTGTATTACTGTAATTCCATCTCTTTCCGTTCTCAAGCAAAAAAGTGACTGCCTCTTTATGCCCGTACCTGACTGCGCAACCAAGGGCATCAAGGCCGGTATTATTGACCGCGTACAGGTTTGCACCTGAATTAAGCAGCAGTCTCATCATCAGAGTGTCACCCTTCTGAGCTGCCCCCATCAGGGGTGAAAAACCTTCATTGTCATGTGTATTGGGGTCAGCACCTGCCTGAAGCAGGATATCAGATATATCATAATAACCGAAACTCACTCCGATCATTAAAGGGGAATTCCCTTCGGTATCATATATTTCAACAGGTGAATCATAATAAAGCAGCATGTCGGTGATGTAGAATAACCCCAGTGCAGTAGCATGATGAAGCGGGGTAGAATTATAGCTGTCACCCAGTTTGAGAGAGGCACCGTATCGTATCAGAAGTTCGGCTATCTCAAGA
This sequence comes from Bacteroidales bacterium, assembly GCA_017882245.1. Classification (GTDB taxonomy): domain Bacteria; phylum Bacteroidota; class Bacteroidia; order Bacteroidales; family VadinHA17; genus SR-FBR-E99. The sequence continues at coordinate 958 of JADGPV010000177.1, forward strand.
TTATTTGCCCTCACAGCTGTTATGAGCGGAGTGTTACCGTACTGGTCACGTTTGTCCGGCAATGCACCCAGAAGCAATAGAATCTCTGCTGCCTCCTTTTTTCCGGATGCAACCGCATAATGAAGAGGAGTGGCAACACCACCCGCAAATGTATTTACATCTGCCCCTTTTGCAAACAACCTGAGTATCTCATTGCATGCGCCCAGCCAAGACGCAGTCTGCAGATTGAGATTATCAGCATCAACACTGTTTGAAACATAATCGGAAGTGTCAACATATAATAAGTTCTCATTGTACTCATTGAGAATGACCCTGATTCTGGTCACTGCTGAGTCTATGTTCAGTGAATCCTTCTGGGCTTTCACCCCGGTCGAAACAGATAAAAGGAGAATAAGGATCAGTATATGTCTGTACATTGCAGTCACAAATACAAATTTAGTTGCAGTTTTAAGGTGGAACGATTTTGTTGATATTTTTTTTCAATGGTTAAGAAAATAGATAATAAGAAGTGTTGTAAGGACGTTTAAAATATACTTTTGTACGTAGACAATAAACAGGAATGTACCTTATGACCTCAGGAAATCGCCGGTTATGCATTATATTTATGTCGGTTCTAGGCATATTTTCTTTTGTTCTGCCTGTCGGGACGGAGCGGGTGGCAGTTATTGATGCGGCTTCCATGCCGGCACATCTTCGGATCGATAACAATCTGACTGACAAGAATCTTTTTGATAACGCTGAAAAGAGTGTCGAGTGGTTCATGAAGAACTACGAAATCAGAGGTGCGTCTGTTGCCATTGCCCGGGAGGGGAAGCTTCTTTATGCCCGCGGCTTTGGCTATGCCACACTTACAGACTCGATGCCCGCCGAGCCTTATCACCGCTTCCGTATTGCCAGTGTCTCGAAGCTTGTAACCGCTGTGGCAGTTTTAAAACTACAGGAAGAGGGCAGGTTGTCTGTCAATGACCACGTCTTCGGCCCCGGCGGTATACTTAACGATACTCTTTTTGCTCACCCGAAAGATAAGCGCGTATTTGATATCACCGTAGGTCATCTGCTTGCACACGAGGGAGGATGGTCACAGCGCTTCGGAGATCAGATGTTCATGCCTGATGTTGTTTCAAGGACCATGGGTGTTCCAATGCCAGTTGATACAAAAACTATCATCAGGTTTGCTCTCGATAAAAATCTTCATTTTACACCCGGCGCCGGCCAGTCATATTCCAATCTAGGCTACAGCATTCTCGGCCTGGTAATTGAAAAGGTTTCAGGAATGAGCTACGATGAATACTGTTCAAGCGCGGTGCTTGAACCATTGGGGATCTATGATATGGAACTCGGTCACAATCTGCCTGGCCAGGCCCTGCCACTAGAGGTATCTTATTATGAAGTACCCAATGCTCCCCTTAAACCATCTATATATGGTACCGGTGATATGTTGCCGGCAAGCAGGGGAGGCAATGATATTGAAGCCCTTGGGGCAGCGGGAGCATGGGTGGCAACAGCCCCAGACCTTATGAGGCTGCTACTCGCTGTCGACGGGTTTGATGACCCGAAAGACATCCTGACACCGCAGAGCATCGCTTTCATGACTGATGTTTATAACGGTTATGCTCCTGTAGGGTGGAGGGCAACCATGGTCAACGGGTCATGGTGGCGCACAGGGTCATTCCCCGGAACGACTGCGATGATGAAACGCCTGCCCGACGGTACGGCATGGGTGGTGTTGCTTAACACCAGCGCCTGGAACGGACCGGAACTTACAATTGATATTGACCGGATGATGTCAAAATTCATCGGCAGGGTTAAAGAGTGGCCGCAGACTGACCTGTTCAGGTATTCGGTGCCTGTTCCTCTCAGGGTTTCCTACTCTGCAAAAGCTTCTGAGATGAAGAAGGGATAAATTAAAAACCCGGTGTGCTTTACTGTTAATGTAAATATTGTCAGGGAAGAGCTTGAGGACCGCTATGGCGCTGACCTCATCGATCGTGATAAATATCGTCCCAGCTATTATTATCATGCCTACAGCCTGCCTCTTATGCCCGTCGTATGCTCAGATAATCCTGCCTCTCTGCGTCTCTTCAGGTGGGGATTGATACCTTCATGGGCTGCGGATGAGAGTGAAGCCAGCGAGATAATGATGAAGACTTTCAATGCCAGGTCTGAAACAATAGATACGAAACCTGCCTTCAGAGAGTCGTTTGCCTTACGCAGGTGCCTTGTACCTGTAAGGGGTTTTTTTGAATGGCAGCATATCGGAGGCAGGAAAATACCCTGGTACATAAGCCTGCGTGATGAAGATATCTTTTCTCTTGCAGGGATATGGGATTCATGGACGATGAAGGGAGGTATTACTCTGAATACATTCTCAGTAGTGACAACAAAGGCCAATGAACTGATGGCAGAGATACACAATACAAAAAAGCGCATGCCGGTCATCCTGCTGGCTTCTGCTGAGAAAATATGGCTTAAGGGTGAATTGGAAAAGAGCGCGGCGGCGGCACTGATGGAACCTGTCGCATCTGAGATGCTCAAAGCTCATACTGTCAGTCCTCTTATCACAAATGTACGTGCTGACCGCAACAGGCCTGAGCTTGTCATGCCATATAACTACCCTGTTCAGGGGCTGCTGTTCTAACGGTTCACTGGGAGACAAACACAAATGTCAGAAATCCGGCTTGTCTGACGGGGGCGCTGGGGTCACGGTTGAAAGTTGACCTCAGGGCGTAGTCTGTCGCTGTCTCGGTAAGACAAGGGTCTTTGGTCGTTGAAAGACTGGAAGCCGGCTCAGCCTTAAGAACGTTGCCGCTTTGGTCCACCTCAATTGTCAGCGTGATCTGCCCTGCGCCCTCACACTTGTAGATAGGAATGGGAAGGTAAACATGATGCCTGCCGGCAAGATCATAAAAGATACGTGTCGGGCCTCTGAAGGTGCCTTTCTCCTGAGGCTTCTCCTTTTTTTCAGTAAGCTGGGGTTTAACCTCTTCTTTGGGGATATTTATCTCATCCCTGCCAGCCTCGTCAGCCATCTTCTGTTCGTCGATAAAATTCTTCTCATTCAGCATGCCGCTTTTAATTAGCTCCTCCTTGACCATATCCTCGTATTCCTTGGGGTCAATATCAACAGGCTTGTCAGCAAGGTTTTTAATAACATTGACGAGTTCCTCAGCTGTCGCGCCTGCAAACTGATCATTTTTGGACAGCTCTATTGCTTTTTTCATGTCAGGATCAGGGAGCTCCTGATCCACGGAGAGGATGATCTCGGCAGCCAGCTCGCGTTTCATTGCTGATACTTTGACGGACATAAATATCACTGCAACAAGCAGATGAATTATGATTGTCACCATCACAGCCGTGAATATGGTCTCAAACCTGTTCATCAGGGTACGAAAGTATGAATTATTGTTTATTTTGCATCGGCCATGCCTCAGAATCGTGCACTAAGTTTAAGGTTAAGACTACGGCTCGTGAGATAATTCGGAACGGCATATTCAAGCGACTTACCTTCGCTGTTCTTAACGGTCCTGATCCATGTATACGAAATTGTGTTTCTCATATCAGCAAGGTTGAAGACTTCAATTCCTGCAACAAGTTCTTTTAAAACGGATCCCTGCCTTTTCCGGTCACTGCTGATCAGAACCTTTGAGAATCCTATGTCTACCCGTCTGTAAGGTGGCATCCTGAACCAGACATCCCACTGGTTCCTTCCCGGCGGGGATGTTGGTATTCCTGTACCGAAAGCAATGTTTATGTTCGCTCTGAAATCCGGATGACCGGGAAGATAATCCTGGAAGAAAATGCTGAAATTCAATCTCTGGTCAAAGGGTGAGGGGAACCACCCTGTATTATATGAAGGGATTTTCATTTCCGATTTCATAAATGAAAGGCTAAACCATGACTCAACACCCTGTACGAATTCGCCGTTGACCCTGAGGTCAAGTCCGGCTGAGTAACCCTCTGCAATATTTCCGCCATAATAGATCAGTCTCACATTGTCAACTGTGTATGGTACCAGCCTGTTAAAGAACTTACCATAAGCTTCTGCAGTGAACCTGAAAGGTCTCTCCCAGGCAACAAAATCATAATGCAGGCCGGCAATGATATGCATTGAGCGCTGGGCCTTAAGCACCAGTGATTCATCTTTGGTTTCAAGCATCATCTCTCGGCCGCCCGGAGGTTGGTGATATGCACCTGCAGAGACATGCGCTGACAGGCGTCGTGATAAGGGCATACTTACCGAAATACGGGGGGAGAGCAGTGTCTCTGAGTTATAGGTATCGTATGCAGCCCTGATCCCTGCATTCAGCTCGCATATCATGCCTGCCAGGCTGAAGCTGCTCCTGTTAATGAGATATGCTTCGGCAATTGTGCTGTTTACCTCACTGCTGTGGTCATTGAATGATGTCAGACTAAGTTCATCATCACTTGTACCTACCGTATAACCTGCGGAGTCAACCCGCAACCATTCATTTACATCTATGTCATGACTGCGGTGCCTTGCAGTCAGGCCCCACTCAAATCTTGTCGGCCCTGCAGCAGCAAATCCTTTGTACGAAAGTGATACCATGCTGGTATGCAGACTGTTGCGCGCATGCGAAAGCCAACTTCCTACTCCCGCATTAATAAGTGAGTCAGGATTATTCTCTGAGCCTTCTGTCTTGTCCAGTGCGGTGAGGTTGTAGGCTCCCCAAATGTCAAAATTCTCGTTTTCTAAAGCACGGTAGCCTGATAATATGATTTTAGAGGATACCCCGTTATTGTGAAGGAGACTTAGTGTGACATCTCCTCCTCCGCAGTCATATCTGTCACGTTCACCTCCGTCAAACCACGCATATAATTTAAAGGCATCCTGAGTAGTTCCGAATGTCGTCGTCCGGCTCTCCGGCATAAATGTGTACCTGTTTGATGAACCCCACAGTAAAATTGTTATCCTCGCATTACCGCCAGGGTTGTATCCGGCCATAGCCTGTACATCGGCAAAATGTGGCGAGTACTGGCCACTTAAATCAAGGCTGCTGAGAATAAGGGCATTAGTACGGTATCTTGCTCCTGCAATGAAATAGAATTTATTGTTCCTGCTTCTGGCACCTGCATGAACTGAAGACGTGATGAGGCTGAGAGACGCTGAAGCTTCAAAAGTCTCAGGTTCACGGTAGGTGATGTCAAGAACTGATGACATGCGGTCGCCATAAGCGGCGCTGAACCCTCCGGGCGAAAAACTGATAAGGGCAGTCAGGTCAGGGTTTATCCTGCTGAGCCCTTCCTGCTGTCCCGACCTGATAAGGTACGGCCTGTAGACTTCTACATCATTAATATAGACAAGGTTCTCATCATAGCTGCCACCTCTGACCGCATAGCTGGAACTCAGCTCACTGAAGGACGATACCCCCGGGAGTGTGGTAATCGCTGCTTCGATACCTCCTGACACTGATGGTATGACCATACCGGCAACAACAGGTACGGAAATGGATGTTATGTTATCAGTTCTCCCGGCATTTATTTCAACACCTCCAATTTCTATGATTTCACTTTTAAGAGTGACCTTAAGGGGGTGAGTTGACTCAGCCTTTGTGATTGAAATTGTATCAGTCTTATATCCAACAAAGGAAAATACGACGGAATATTGCGGCTCATCTGCCATCAGTGGGATAGAGAACAGGCCGTTTTCGTCTGAGACAGTTCCGCTGGAAGATGAGGGAATAAAGATGCTTACGCCGGCAAGTGCCACTCCCGCTGTGTCTGTTACCATCCCTTTAATTGCATCATTCTGAGCAATCAGGGGAGAAGCAGCGAGGGGAATCAGTAAAACAGCGGTTAGAATAACTTTTATCCTTGACGTCAGTGGCATCAGTCACTCTTTTTTTTCTTCCTAACCTTGGTCTTTGTATGTTTGGAGGCAGTCGACTTTTCGTTCTTCAGCATACCGCCTTTAACTCCCTTGAGGAACCTTGACCAGGCAAAAGGATTAAGCAAATTATTAGCCGGTGCCTGGCCGCGGGTATACAGATTATCTGATACCTGCTGCATTGTATACCTGTAGCCCTGGCCGGGCGTTGAGCGCATATCAGACCATGTCTGCTGCTCAACAAGGGCCAGGTTAAATGCCATATTCTCCATGAGCGGGTCCTTAGGCTTATTCTCCAGCACAGCCCTCTTGAATTCAGAATAGGTCTTCCAGGGCAGTATTGGCACCTCCTCAATAATAACAGTGTCGGAGATCATTTTAACATCCGTGATGTAGCTTGTGCCTGTAAGAGTCACAGGTACGGTGAGAAGAGTCGATTTGTATCCAACAGCGCTGAAAAAGACCGTGTCACCCGGTGTACTGATAATTGAGAAAATTCCACGATGATCGCTTGCGGCGCCACGTCTGAGATCCTTTGAATAGATGCTGACACCCGGTACTAAAAATCCCTTTTCATCAGCTGTCAGGCCGTCAATCTGGATAAACTTCTTATTTTCTACCTGCGCACTGATCCGGCAAATAGTAAGAAACAGCAACAGGCTTGTGACTAAAACCTTCTTCAATGGCACTTAGTTTTTCTTCGTAAAGTAAACATTATTGGCTGTTGATTCTTACTTTTAACTTAACTTTAATAAGTTTAGGGAAAATTTATAGAAGCCAAAATTATATGTATAAATTATTATTGCTTGGTGATGAGGCAATTGCACAGGCTGCTTTGGATGCCGGGCTGAGTGGGATGTATGCCTATCCGGGTACGCCTTCAACTGAGATCATGGAGTATATCCAGTCATCGCAGCAGGCAGCGAAAGAAGGGATTCACCGCGAATGGTCATCAAATGAAAAGACCGCTATGGAAGCTGCACTGGGAATGTCTTATGCGGGAAAAAGGGCGATGGTCGCCATGAAGCATGTAGGCCTGAATGTTGCAGCGGATGCTTTCATCAACTCCGCTGTTACCGGTGTCAACGGCGGACTTATTGTCGTGGCTGCCGATGACCCTTCAATGCATTCTTCGCAGAATGAGCAGGACTCACGCTTCTACGGTAAGTTTGCCCTTGTTCCCATCTTTGAACCACGCAACCAGCAGGAGTGTTACGACATGATCTTTGATGCTTTTGACCTGTCTGAAAAATACCGTTTGCCGGTTCTTTTGCGCATAACCACACGTCTGGCCCATTCACGAGCCTCGGTGACCCTCCGCGAACCGAGGGCCAGGAACAAACAGTCACTTCCGTCAAACCCGAGACAGTTTGTGCTACTTCCGGCTATAGCACGTAAACAGTACAGGGCGCTTACACAACTGTTTGACAAGCTGCCTTCTGACCCAGTTCTTTCAGGATGGAACAGGATAAGAAAGGGTACCGGCAGAGGGACCGGTATAATCACCTGCGGAA
>JADGPV010000178.1 GCA_017882245.1 Bacteroidales bacterium
ATACTGCTGGTTTAATAATGATTCAGTGGGTTATGGAGCTTTATATAACTGGTACACAGTAAATACCGGAACTCTGTGCCCACAGGGCTGGCATGTCCCAGCTGATGAGGAATGGACCGTTCTGACAGATTTCCTGGGAGGTAAAAGCATCGCAGGAGGTAAGCTAAAGGAAACAGGAACTTCGCACTGGGTCACTCCGAATACAGAGGCCACGAATGAAACCGGTTTCACTGGATTACCATCCGGTTACCGGAATTTCGGAGGTGGTTTCAATAGCATCACAAAGTATGGATTCTGGTGGTCTTCAACAGAATGGTCTTCAAGCTCAGCCTGGTACCGTGACGTATATTATGGTTACACTGCCATAGACAGGAGTAATAGCAATAAAAAGAGCGGCGCTAATGTCAGATGCCTGAAAGATTAACCCAGCCGCACTTTACCGGAATTAATAAGATTTTTCCCTTGCACATAATTCCGGATGCTGCAGGTTTTCAATTTGTACCCCGGAGGAATAAGTAATCAGTATCCTGGGGACGGCGGCTATACAGCCCGGGCTTACAATGTTGCATATACAAAGGCTATGATACAGGCTGTTGCTTCCATTAATATTTAATAACATAAAAATTGAATAACGGACTGAGTCATTGATTACTTTTGTCTCCTGAAATATATTGAAGGTGATTTGAAAATCTGGCGAATATTATGAATACTTACAGAGCGGCAAAGTTGTTTATCATCCTGGCAGCCGCAACAGGATTTTATGGTTGCGGATCGAAGGCAAGTGATAAGAATATTGCATCCAAGCAGACCAATACTATTTCGGATATTGAAGGATTTGTTGTTAAGCCATCGGTAATTGACCAGACAATATCAATATCAGGAACAATAAAGCCTATGGAGGAGACTGTATTGATGCCGGAAGTTCCGGGCCGCGTGGTGATGATAAATTTAGATGAAGGCAAATTTGCAAAGCAGGGGACAATATTGATCAAGCTTTTTGATGATGATCTTCAGGCGCAGCTCCATAAGGCCCAGGCCCAGCTGGAGCTTGCAGAGCAGACTCAGATACGTCAGGGCGAATTAATGAAAGTAAACGGAATTAGCCAGCTTGATTATGATCAGTCAGTTCTACAGGTTCACTCTATAAAGGCAGATATAGAAGTACTGAAAGTCCAGATACGGAAAACTGAAGTTCATGCCCCCTTTGATGGCGTAATAGGTCTGAGGAACATAAGTCTCGGTGCGGAGGTTACCCCTTCGACATCTCTTGCTACAATCCGTGCCGTTAAACAACTGAAGCTTGATTTCAGTGTGCCTGAAAAATATAGTATGCAGGTCAGACCGGGATCAAAGGTTCAATTCACTGTTCAGGGAGATGAAAGGAAGCATAATGCAGCAGTTATGGCAACTGAAGAGGGGATTGATCCGGGCACCAGGAATTTAAAGGTGAGGGCTCTTGTAAAAATGGATTCGGCATCATTTGTACCCGGTACATTTGCTAATGTTGAATTGAGGCTTAATGAAAATAAAAATGCCCTGATGGTGCCTACCCAGGCCATAATTCCAAGAGAACGCGACAAGCAACTGATTGTTGCGAGATCAGGCAAGGCAGAATTTATTAAAGTCAAAACGCGGATCCGCCAGGAATCGATGATTGAAGTTACAGAGGGTATTCAGCCGGGAGATACTGTTGTAACTACCGGAATTCTCTTTATTAAGCCAGGTATAGATTTAAAATTTGCAAAAGTGATTAATTAGTACAATATGACTTTATCTGATTTTGCTCTTAAGCGGCCTGTCGCGTCAATTGTTCTAAGTCTGGTCATAGTGCTTTTTGGTATTGTGGGGTATACTTTCCTTGGTGTACGCCTTTATCCTGCAATTGATCCTCCGACTATTAGCGTTCAGACCAGCTATGTAGGCGCAAATGCTGAAATAATGGAAACACAGATAACAGAACCGCTTGAAAAGGCTATCAATGGTATCGAAGGTGTAAAATCAATTTCCTCCTCCTCATCTATAGGGAGCAGCTTTATTAATGTTGAGTTTAATGTCGGAGCAGATCTTGAGAAGGCAGCCAATGATGTCCGCGACAAAACATCACTTGCAACAAGAAACCTTCCGGTTGATATAGATGCTCCTCCTGTCGTCTCAAAAGCGGATGCAAACAGCGATCCGATAATTACGGTAGGGGTTCAGAGCACTACAATGAATGCTCTCGAGCTTGGCGAGTACGCAGAAAATGTTCTGCAGGAAAAGCTTCAGACGATATCTGGCGTAAGTTCGGTGGGACTTTTCGGACAAAAGAGGACTGCCATGAGGCTCTGGCTTAATCCCGAAAAGCTTATAGCTTATAATCTCACTGCACAGGATGTTAATAATGCATTGCAAAGGGAGAATGTAGAACTGCCGGGAGGAAAGCTGACCGGAAGGTCAACAGAGGTGATCGTTAAGACCTTAGGCAGGCTTTACACGGAAGATGATTTTAATAACTTGATAATAAAGCAGACCAACGATCAGATGATCAGGTTCAGCGATATCGGAGAGGCTATGCTTGGTCCCCAGGATGAAGAGGTAAGTGTGAAGCTTAGCGGCGGAGATGGGATATCACTTGCCCTGATCCCGTTGCCTGGCGCTAATCACATTGAGATAGCCGATGAATTTTACAAACGCTTTGAGGATATTCAAAAAAATCTGCCACCCGGACTTAAAGTATATGTTGGATATGATAAGACAAAATTTGTCAGGCAATCTGTCAATGATGTTGCGGAGACATTAATAATGGCTATTTCACTGGTTATACTTATAGTTTTCCTCTTTTTCAGGAACTGGGTGATTGCACTCCGGCCCCTGATTGATATTCCGGTTTCTCTTATCGGTTCGTTTTTTATCATGTATATTTTCGGATTTTCAGTCAATGTTCTGACCCTCCTTGCTATTGTTCTGGCTACAGGCCTTGTTGTTGATGACGGGATAGTAGTTACTGAAAATATTTTCAAAAAAATTGAACAGGGCAAGGATAAATGGACCGCTGCCTTTGAAGGTACCCGGGAGATATTTTTCGTCGTAATTGCAACCTCCCTTACCCTGGCTATTGTCTTTATTCCTGTAATCTTCCTCCAGGGCTTTACAGGCCGTTTATTCAGGGAATTTGGAGTCGTGGTAGCGGGATCTGTCCTTATTTCTGCCCTGGTATCTCTTACATTGACTCCGGTACTGAATGTCAAGCTCAGCGGAAATCTGACACAACATGGCAGATTTTACA
>JADGPV010000179.1 GCA_017882245.1 Bacteroidales bacterium
CTGTTGACCGCATCACATATCTGGTAAGCCTGCGGCATCTGTGTCAGATAAAGCCCTGGGTGGTCTTTAAGTGTGTTCAGCGGTTCAATCAGGATTTTGATGCCCTCAGGCTCAGCAAACTCAGCACAGTATTTCAGGTTGTCAATCACATTCGATCTCTGGTAGTCGGGATGCAGTCTCTCATCATAGCGTCCGGGAACAACAAGCACCATTTTAAATCCGGTTCGCCGGGCAACTTCTATACCCTCCTGCATCTTTGTCTTCAGGAAGTCACGTACCTCACCCGGGTCACGAACAAAGGATGTCTTTGAGAAATCGGCATAGAGCACCCATGGTCCCATCATCATTCCCAACCTCTGCACTTCACTGGCAATACGTTCCTGCTCATCGGGCGGGCGGCCCGGGAGGCCGTTATCAAAAACCGCTTTGAAACCCTTGTCGTTTATGAATTTAATATTGTCAATCGGGTCATCGCTGCCGCACAGTTCGCTAAACATGCCAATATAAGGTGCATATCCAAGCTTGAAAGGCCTGTCAGCATCAGGCACTGCTGACACAATGTTTCGCCCCCTGAGAAGGGTCGGAGCAGCAAAGAGTGCTGCGCTTGTTGCAGCAGCACCAGTCAGGAAGCTGCGGCGGGATCTCTTCTTTTCCATTAGAGCTTATATTAATTATTCACCTGGTACCGGCACCGTTTTTGGTACATCGACAGGTCCCATAACATACACTTTCGGCCCAAGTTTCATCTCTGAGTTCATCATCTCATCCCAGGTAACCAGTTTACCGGTATATGCCGAGACACGTCCCATCATCCCGGACATAGTGGAAAAAGCCACAAACTCTGCTTCATTGAGCGGCTTGCCGGTACGTATTGAAGTGACAAAATCAATATGCTCCTGGTCATAAGGGCTTATCGCCAGGTCCTCTGTCATCTTTCCTTCTGCATCAAGCTTGTACCCGTCAAATTTCCACAGTTGCTCCCCATTCTTATCCCATACCGTATTCTGGCAGTTGCTGGTTCCTTTGGTACCCTGTATCCATTCCGATACATTGTTTTCACAGCCGTTTATCTGGCGGCACATGCTGTGAACATGAATGCCACCTTCGTAGACGAAGTCAGTGCTGAAATTATCATACTGATCACCCGTCGGACGACGCTGACGTGAGCCGAATGACACTGCCGAGACAGGTCTCTTGCCTGTGAACCAGTTTATGACATCAATATTATGAACATGCTGCTCAATGATATGATCACCTGAAAGCCATGACCAGTTGACCCAGTCACGAATCATATATTCCATCTCTGTCCATGACGGATTGGGCTCGCGATACCATAGCTGACCCTGATTCCAGTAGCAGTTGGCTGAAACAATATTTCCAATCCTTCCCTCCTGTATCTTACCCCAGGTGGCTACATAATCATGCTGATGATGTCTCTGAGTGCCGGTCACTAACGAGAGCTCCATCCCCTTTGCCTTCTCTCCCGAAGCGAGTATCCGTCTTACACCAACGGGGTCAACGGCAACAGGCTTCTCCATGAAGACATGTTTCCCGGCTGACACTGCAGCCTCGACGTGTTCAGCGCGGAATACGGGAGGAGTTGCGAGCAGTACAATATCAACACCCGATTCAATGACCTTCTGATATGCATCGAAACCGGTGAAACATTTTTCATCCGCTATCTCCACGCCGTCCTTGGCAAGAGTCTCACGGCAGGAAGCAATTCTGTCAGTGAATACATCACCAAGCGCTGAAATTGTAAGGTTCGGACCTGAGTGTATGAAATTTATCGCAGCTCCTGTTCCCCTGCCGCCGCAACCTATCAGGCCTGCCTTAAGCAACGGTCCGTCAGGCGCCTTATCGAGCATGACAGGCAGAATTACTTTCGCGTTTGGTTTACAAGATGTGATCAGTGAAGGCACGATAATACCTGCTGCGCCGGCAGCTGCTGCCGTGCCCAGAAAGTTTCTTCTTGAAATTGGTGATTTTTTCATGACGGTTTTGTGTATGAAGTAAAGTTAAAATTTAATGTTATCGGTTGTATGTTAATTTTGGTCTGAAGGTCTGATGTCTGAGGGTCTGATTCTTAATTCTTAATTAATTTCCATCAATACTCTAAATCCCACATAAAAGCAATCAGAGTACCACCAGATGCTCTTCGGCATCTGGGGGTCAGTCTTCAGCCAGGCATCAGTGCGTGTGTGGTCTCGTGCTGCACTTCTGACACCTCCTGCCCCGTCGCGGTACGAACCTCCCCTGATGACATGCTCTGTCGTTCCTTCGTAAATATCAGAACAGAACTCGGCGACGTTGCCGCTCATGTTTTTCAATCCCCGCGGGTTGGCTTTCACAGCCTCAGGCTCCTGCGTCTTTGACGGACTATTACCACGATAGATGATGTAAGTGCTTATGACAGCAGTATCAACCTTGCCTCCGAAAAGTTCTCTCTTTTCAAACTTTGCCGGATCACCCTCAAAAAAGTAAGGTGTCTCTGTTCCTGCCCTGCATGCATACTCCCACTCGGCCTCATTGGGCAACCGGTAATGCCTGCCTGTCACCTTTGACAGCCACCGGCAATATGTCTCAGCTGCATGATAGCTCATTGAGATAGCCGGTCTCAGTCCCATGCCCCAGTTCTGGTCAGGCTTGCCGTACGGCGGGGTGGCGCCTGTGATGGCATCAACATCGTCTTTTATTTTAAGACGTGACCCCTCGGTATCAGTCGACCTTCCTTCAGCGGCTGTCTGCCTGTAGAACTCCATGTACTCATCCCATGTCACCTCCACCTGAGCAATGAAGAATGAGTCAACGTTGACCTTACGCTGCATCTCATCACGGTTACGCAACGGTTCGCTCTCCGGACTTCCCATGGTAAAAGTACCTCCCGGTATGGCAATCATATGGAATGAAATTCCTGATCCGGGTATCTGTTCGATAAAATTATTAAACGATGTGACAGTGGCAGGTGATTCAAAAATTGTATCTGTCTGCTTCTGTGCCAATCCGAATCCCTTATTGCTGCCATGCACATAGTCCTTTATGTAGTGACCTGCATTCAGGTGGCAGCTGATACACTGCAATTCTTCTCCTTTTTCGGTCATCTGTTTATAATACAAGTGCGCGTCAGACCCTTCGCGCGTAAGTTTTGCCGGAAAGAGATTCTCATGACATTTTACGCAGGTCGAATTATATACATGTTTCGAAGCTCTTTCAAGCGTAGAAGCTGCGTCCCAGTCGAACTCTGTTGAATCTTTTATCCAGTTATTCCAGACATCACGTCCTCCCGTTTTGATCTTTTGCATGAGATAACCCTGTCCCCTGGGTGGCAGGTGGCATTCGGCACACCCGACATGGTAGCCCGATTCTGTAGTGTAATGAACCCCTTGTTTCCAGCTTGCAGTTGCCTGCGGATGAACGTGACAGGAGGCACAGTAATCATTCGTTGACGTGGCTTCGACCGCCTTCCCCAATCCGAAGATAATAAACGCTCCGCCAATCAGTCCGATCAAAAACCAAATCCGGATACCCTTCTTCACACAACAGAGTTTATGGTGCTCAAGTTAGTAAAAAAATGATTTATACTGACTCATGAGGATTCGTGAAAGCGCATGCAGCAAACATTAGGATTTATCATTCAAAGAGCTCGGGGCTCACTAGTCCTCCGAAGCTTTAGCGGCGGAGAGCTCAAGAACGCTCCCTCACCCTTTCGCTCCCTCGCTCCCTCCCATCATTGAACTCACCGAACAACTTCGATTTATTGTACTTCTTGACAATAATACCATACATCAGCGCAGTCCAGAATGAGAAGAGGGCGTAGACCAGTGCAGGCTTGACCATCTCATTGTCCCGGATTAGTGCTCCCGCCACAAGGAGAGCCAGCGTAGTGTTCTGGAGGGCGACTTCAATTCCCATGGTAAACGCAGAACGAAGTCCGGTTTTACCAGCTTTGCCCATAAGTAAACCGGCTAAAAATCCAGCTGCATTTATCAATAAAGCGTAAGGAAATATCTGCAATGCCTCCCTGAACGTAATGCCCGAACCGCCTTTTGATTTATCTGCGAAGGTAACCAGCAAATAGACCCCTGCAAATAGAATTAGCAGGGTGGTCCTGACAGGTTTCTGTATTTTTTCAGCCAGTCTGTTCCACCTGAGCCTCACAAAAACACCTATGGCTGCTGGCAGTAAAGTGATAAAAAATATCTGAAGAAACGTCTCCAGAAAAGGCAGTTCAAAGACAGAATGCTTACCGAAATAAATTGTCAGGCCAAGGTTGACAAGCAGGGGAATAGTAAAGAGAGTGAGTATGCTGTTGATGGTTGTCAGCGCGACGGATAATGCAACATTGCCACGAAAGAATACATTTACTAATCCAGAGGTTGTGCCCCCGGGACAGGCTGCCAGGATAATAAATCCTGTTTTGATTGCAGGTGGCAGGTCAGTGAAAAAAGTGAAAAGAAAGGCTATTACAGGAAGAAGAATCATCTGTGCAAACAGACCGTAAAAGAATGCTTTAGGCGAGCGCCATATTTCCCTGAGGTCACCGAGATTTATGGAAAGCCCGACACCAAACATTATTGCAGCCAGTACTCCGCTGACAAGAAAATCAATAAAGGTGAGTGACATTCCGGACATAATTCCTTCCTGCTCTTTCAGTAAAGGAAGGAATTTTATTTCAATATATTCCCGGTCTACAATTTAAAGCTCTCCCCTTTTTGAGGGAGGACCGACCGTAAAGATCCCGCACAGGGGGATTAGGGAAGAGACAGACTGCAGGGGAGCTCACCTCGTCGGAACGAAGGGGTCAAATCGACAATCGCAAATCGAAAATAGAAAATAGAAAATTACCTCGGATCCGCCACCTGTCCCATAAACACTATAGTCCCTGTCGTAGTCTCCCTTATGAAATATAGGAACGGACGATTAACATTGATAACCATGGTCATTGGCACTGACGTCACACCGATGCCGACAATGGTTGCAGCTGCTGCTTCTGTGCCCTCCTCATTTGTATCAATGAATGTCTGATGCAGCACAAATGAGATAAACAGATCCTGGTCACTTATATTACTGAAGTCAGCGTTATAAGGATCAAAAGCGATCTCCATGCCAAGGTTTTTCAGGTCGTCATTCAGCTCCCGCTTATATTCATATTTAAATTTCGGAAGGCTGAGCTCGACCTCGGTGGTTCCGTAGGAGAGATCCTGCATCCACTGCGCCCATTTCGTTGAACTGAGCCCTGCAGCAGCCTCAGCGGTTGAGACTCCTTCATCAGGAAGCATGACTACCATTGAATAGTTACCCTGACCGTAGGGCAGCTCAATAAGTGTTGCATTATCCGTTTCCGTTACGGCAAATTTTTCTTTCTGATACATCATCGGTACTTCCACAGGAGCTCCGGGAGTGACATAGAATGGTTTATCAAGGGTGTTATCCTTGTCAAACTGGTACCTCCATTTACCATTAAAGTAAACAGCATTGATAAGAAGCATGGCAATGTCAGGATCTAAAGATTCAAGCATTTTCTGAATCTTGGCATGGGTCTTATCGCTTATCCATCCGTTCACCTCATCGACTGCTCCAGGATCCAGCACATCAATGTTCCTGGCTTCTGCCAGGTAATAGGTCTCAAGAGCCGTCATGAATGTCTGTTTCACAGTCAGTTTT
The DNA here is from genome assembly GCA_017882245.1 of Bacteroidales bacterium. Classification (GTDB taxonomy): domain Bacteria; phylum Bacteroidota; class Bacteroidia; order Bacteroidales; family VadinHA17; genus SR-FBR-E99. The sequence continues at coordinate 5,665 of JADGPV010000179.1, forward strand.
TTATCAACCCAGACTGAGTTTGCTATCTCCAACACCACCCTTGAATCCACCGGAACCATATCTTTCATAAGTTTCAGATATGTATCATTGATTTCTTCAATCGTCTCAGAGTCGTAGCGAAGGCCTGATTTCATGGCTTCGAAGGTCTCGCCTGCAGCACCGTTAAGCGTCATCGACAGGGCGCTTGTGATACTGAAAGGAGATATCATAATATTCTCAGCTCCCTGTTTTTCCGTAATAATCGGCACAAAGAGATCGAATGCAAATTTGTTTGCAGAATCGACCACCTCTTTCTGTTTGAGCGTCAGCTCTATCGGTATAGGATCACCCGGAAGGGTGTTATCCTTTGTTTTATCACATGCTGTCAAAATTCCGGAAATGCCCGCAATCATAATGAATGCAGGGCCAATCAATGATTTTTTCATGACCTTACTGGTTAGGATGATAATAAAACGGCACAAAAACCATACCGCAATTTAATTTTTAATACTTTTAAGTGGAAAATGAAGAACCTGAGCATTATGCCACAATTGTCTGACAACGAACTGAAGAGATATCACCGCCAGATAATTATTCCATCCATAGGTGAGAACGGGCAGGAAAAACTTAAGCATGCCCGTGCAGTGGTCATTGGCGCCGGAGGGCTCGGCTCACCTGTCCTGATGTACCTGGCTGCAGCAGGGGTTGGCACAATAGGCATAATCGATTCTGATGAGGTCTGTACCAGTAACCTTCAGAGACAGGTGCTTTATGTCACCGGCGACATCGGGCGGTTGAAGGCCGATGCGGCAGCAGAAAGGATCTCTATGCTTAACCCTCTGATAATAGTCAGGTCTTATGCAGCAAGATTTACAGAGGAAAACTCATCGGAGCTTCTGGACGATTATGATATTGCAGTTGATTGCAGCGACAATTTTGCTACACGGTATCTGATCAGCGATGCCACCCTTAAAGCAGGAATTCCAATGGTCTACGGTGCTGTTTACCAGTTCATGGGACAGGCATCTGTGTTTAATTATAAAGGCGGACCTTCATACAGGGATCTTTTCCCTGAAGAGATGCATTTATCAGGCGAAAAAAAAACCGATCCACCCGGGGTGATCGGAGCTCTGCCGGGTATTATAGGCTCCGTGCAGGCCTGCGAAGTGATCAAGATCATCACCGGTGCCGGAGACATCCTTTCAGGAAAGCTCCTCCAGATTGACGCCTTAAGTTTAAGGGCGGAGATCATTTCGCTTTAAATTTTCTGACCTCGGGAAGAGAAGTCAGACTACCTTTTGGCAGGCTCCTCTGCAGCGTAGAGGCCTTCCCTTGACAGCAGGTGATCAAGGTTTGCAAGACCGTATACAATCACTGCGGTAACAACAGCTGAATGTTCCTGGTATTCGGCAATACTCTTATCATAAGTATCGCGTTCAGTATGCCATATTTCACCGTAATCGAAGTTGTGCCCCTTGATGTCAGGTTCGTCAAATCGCAGAGTTGGAACGCCGTTCTTTGCGAACCAGGCATGGTCTGAGCCTCCCGCACCGGTGGGTCTTGGCCGTGCCGGCTCGGCGCGTTTTTTCAGGATGAACGGGAAATCGGGATTAATGCTGTTAAGAGGTTTGCATACCTTTTCAAAATCCTCGAACATAGCCTCGGGAACAGTGATTCCTGTGATCGGAGTTGGTCCTCCGTCGCGATTGACATAATCTGAGATCTTCGGTAACTTTTCCGTATTGGCTTCCACCCAGTGTTTTGATCCGTTCAGTCCGAATTCTTCACCGGCCCACAGACATACCATTATGGTACGTTCAGGCTTCCCTCCCGCAGCCATTATCAGCCGTGCCGCCTCCATCATGGGTGTAGCGCCCGAACCGTCATCCACAGCACCGGTGGCTACATCAAAGGCATCGAGATGGCCTCCCATCATGACATACTCATCAGGGTGCTTTGTACCACGAATAACACCAATTACATTATAGTATTTGACCGGACCGGGTTTGAAATGGTTTCTTATGTCGAATTCCAGAAGGAAGTACTGTCTCTCCTTCGCCATCTGCTCAATGACTGCATACTGGTGCTCGTCAAGTTTTATATCGCACACTGTCGGCAGGGTCTCAAAAGTCATATTGTCAAGGTTCTTGCGGTCATAGAGCGCCGTTATCGGTACGGAAGCCTTCTGGATGATGCCCAGTATTCCTGCCTCCCGCATCTCACGGTAGAAAAGTGCCGGTTCTTCTTTTAACGGTATGGTTTCTTTTTGCGGCTGGTCCCGGTTCATATGATTTTCTCTCATTATCTCACGATTGAGTTTAGAGATGGAATCATTCTCAGCTATGATCCTTGCCCTTACCGAGTCAGCTTTAAGCGACCAGTCGATGGGCCATCCGGTACTTTTACCGCCTATCAGTACCCAGGCGCCATTAAGTGCTCCCTTCATCCTGTCAAACTCTTCCCTGCTTTTTGGTTCAATCAGCACGGGACCACGCTGAACGCCCCTGGTGCCGGATGTATATGATGGAGTGGCAAAATGCAGGATCATTCCGTTATCTGAGAGCATTCTTCCGAACCATGGTCCTCGGTCAAAGCCGACAGGTACCGTTCCGGCTTCATCCATGATCACTTCCATCCCCCATTTTTTAAATTCGGAAGCACACCATTCAGCCGCATTCTCATATGCATCCGAGCCTATCAGCCTTCCGCCGAACCGGTTTGTGATGACATCAAGATGGTGCATTGTCTGATTATCCGTGGTACCAATCTCTATAATTCGGTCAACAACCTTATTCTGTTGTGCAGATAGGCCGGCTGCAAGCAAAAACATAAAAACAGGAAGAAAAGCTCTTTTCATTTTATATGCATTTTAGGATATGCAAGCTAATGAAAATGCCCGAAAATTTCCAACACCGTGTTGTGTTTTGCTCAACCCCTCAACCCTTCAACCTTTCAACTTTTCAACTATCTTTATCGTATGTATCAGAAAGACTACATCCTCCGCATGATCGAGATGCTGGGCGATCTTCTCGCTGCCATCTTCGGGCTGATAAAGAAAGGCGACTATCATAAGGCAGGTGAAAATCTTGATCGTATCTATTATAATATGCTTAAGGAGGATGCCACGTTCTTCAGGTCAATACCCAAGGAGGACCTCACCCGTAAGCTTCTTGAAGAGCACAATTATACCAACGGCCATCTGGAGATCCTCGCTGAGCTCTTCAACACCGAGGCCGAGCTTGCCGGAGCAAAGGGCAACTCTAAGGAGTGTCTGGTATATTCGGAAAAGTCTCTGTTACTTTTTGAATTCATTGATCTTCAACAAAAGACCCTCTCTCTTGATCGTCTTGATAAGATGTCTGCAATTCGCGAACGAATAGATAGTTTGAAGAATTCTTAACCACTGAACCAGGGACCAGAAACAAGGAACCGGAAACCTTATATTTCTTTAAGCTTTTCAACCAGTATCGCCACTCCTTTCACTGCCCCTTCCCTTATGACATAAACCTTATGCACTGACGGAACCTGTACTGGTTTCGGGTCAACGAGAAAAACCGGTGTCATCAGAGAAACATAATGAATTAATCCTGCTGCCGGATAGACATTAAGAGAGGTACCTATTACCGCGAAGATATCTGCATATGATGCAATATCAGCTGCCTCCTCCATCTCCGGCACCGCCTCTCCGAACCAGACGATATGTGGCCGCAGGAGAGACCCGTCCTGTGCTTTCTCTCCCGTCAGAAGGTCCCGGTAGCCTATGTCAATTATAAGATTGGAATTTTTACTGCTCCGTGCCTGGGTCAGCTGTCCATGCAGGTGGAGGATCTTTGTGCTGCCGGCCCTTTCATGCAGATTATCAATGTTCTGCGTAATAATGTGCACATCAAAATCCTTTTCCAGTGCTGCCAGTCCTGTGTGACCTGCATTTGGTTCAGCCTTCTCAAGTTGCCTGCGTCTCTCATTATAGAATCTTTGCACAAGGTCAGAATTGCTCTGCCATGCCTCGGGCGAAGCCACCTCCTCAATGTGGTATTCCTCCCATAATCCGCCACTCTCCCGGAATGTTTTAATGCCGCTCTCGGCGCTCATCCCCGCGCCGGTGAGTACCACTAATTTTTTCATGACATGAAGATACAAAAAAGCAAAAAGGCAATAGGCAGCAGTGAGGTAAATGCAGGCATGCAGAAAATGGCTCCGTGCTAAGAACAATTGTATTGACCTAAAAAAAATTTGACTTCAGGATCATTATAGCGTAATTTTACTATTCATCACTTCCCCAGTAAATGCCTTTCTGCTAAAA
>JADGPV010000180.1 GCA_017882245.1 Bacteroidales bacterium
CACTCGGCGGATATAACCTTATGTGTGATGCCCTGAACGAAGAGGCCGTAGCCGGACTCCGGCTGAGGAAACAGCGCGACAGCAAGCCTTTTGCCGTTATGTTCAAAGACATCTCTGCGGTAAAAGAGTATTGCATTATTAATGAAGAGGAAGAAACGGTCCTTACATCTTGGCGCAGACCCATACTGATACTGAAACAGCTCAAGCCGCTCGCACCTTCTGTGAACAACGGGCTCGACACAATCGGGGCAATGCTACCCTACATGCCGCTGCATTATATGCTTTTCAGGAGCATAGGCACACCCGCTGTTGTACTTACCAGCGGAAACCTGTCCGATGAACCTATTATTACAGATGACCTTACTGCAGAACAAAAGCTCATGCCCGTGACGGGGTGCGTTGTCAGTTTTAACAGGGAAATTCACAACCGGATTGATGATTCAATTGTAAGGGTAATCAATAATAATATAAGTATTATACGAAGATCACGGGGATATGCTCCTCAGCCTGTTGATCTCGTCTTTAATGCAGAGGGGATATTTGCTGCCGGAGCTGAGCAGAAGAACAGTTTTTGCATTGGTAAGGGCTCACTGGCAATCATGAGCCAGTACATCGGAGATATCACGAATGTGGCAACATTCGATTTTTATCAGAGCACTTTCAGACATTTCTCTTCTCTCTTCAGATTTAAACCTTCATCTGTTGTATGCGATATGCATCCTGATTACCTTTCAGGCAGATTTGCGGAAACTCTGGGCGAAGAAACCGGGCTGCCGGTAATCAGGGTCCAGCATCACCATGCACATATAGCTTCAGTGATGGCTGAACATGGTATAAGTGAAAAGGTGATAGGGGTGAGTATGGACGGCACAGGGTACGGCACTGACGCTAATATATGGGGCAGCGAATTTTTGCTGGTGACACCGGATAATTTTGAAAGGTATACTCACTTTGACTATTTCATGATGCCCGGAGGCGACACAGCTGTTGACGAACCATGGCGCATGGCGATGTCATGTCTGTACAAATATCTGGGCAGCAATTATGATTTTCAGAAACTAAAGCTCTTTCAGAAGATCGATGAAAAGAAACTGTCAGTCGTCAGGGCGATGCTTGACAACGGCATAAATTCTCCTCTTACTTCAGGCGCGGGACGTATCTTTGCTGCTGTCTCTGCTCTGCTGCTCCTCTGCACAGAAGCCTCTTTTGATTCCGAAGCTCCGATGCGCCTCGAATCAGTGATAAGCTGTAAGAGGGACGATTTTTATCCTTTTACTATCTCAAAAACTGTCTCGCTGGGCGAGATGTTCCTTGCAATTGTGAAAGAACTTAGCTATTTGGATGCTTCACATATCGCAGCCAAATTTCACAATACAATTGCAAGGATAATCCTTCATGTCTGTCTTATAATAAGAAAGGAGACAGAACTTAATTCGGTTGTCCTGTCCGGTGGTGTATTTCAGAATAAGTATCTCCTTGAGAAATCTTTGTATCTTTTGACCGTGAACAGGTTTAGTGTTTATACAAACAATCTTGTACCCTCCAATGACGGAGGTGTTTCTCTGGGGCAACTGTATATAGCTGCGGAAAGGAAGAAGCTATGTGTCTGAGTGTGCCGGCGCGTATAGTCTCTGTTGACGGAGAGATGGCTGACGTCTCTGTGGGAGGTGCAATATTCAGGGCAGGTCTTCAGATGGTTGAAAACGTCAGGGTGGGTGATTATGTACTGCTTCATGCAGGCTTTGCGATCGAGAAGCTGAATGAAGAAGACGCACTTGAGACACTTCGCCTTCTTAAAGAGATGGATGATGCAATGACTGAATGACCCGGTGATGAAGTATGTTGACGAGTTCAGGGAAAAGAAGCTGATAATGAATCTGGCTGATCAGATAAAGCGGTCAGCCACGGGGGAATACACTTTTATGGAGGTTTGCGGAGGTCACACCGCGGCTATTCACCGTTTTGGTATACCGTCATTGCTGCCCCCCGGGATAAAACTCATCTCCGGCCCGGGATGCCCGGTGTGTGTCACTGCCGTCGATTATATTGACAGGCTTATTGCACTCTCATTCACGCGGGGAGTTGCTGTTGCCACCTTTGGCGATCTTATGCGTGTGCCGGGCACTGTATCATCTCTCTCTGAAGCCCGTGCCGGAGGTGCTGATATCAGGGTGGTGCTCTCAGCTTATGAGGCGCTGGAGATTGCATGGTCACATCATGACCTGAATGTTGTATTTCCGGCCATAGGATTTGAAACCACGGCTCCGGGCACTGCTGTCACGGTGCTGAAGGCAGCCAGTGAAGGTACGGAAAACTTCTTCGTACTCAACGCACACAAGGTAATGCCGCCTGCAATGGAGGAGATAATAAGGGGGGGAACACATATTGATGGCTTCATATGCCCTGGTCATGTGTCGGTAATAACAGGCTCATCAGCCTTTGAGTTCATACCCCGGAATTACAGCCTTGCCTGTGTAATAACAGGTTTTGAACCGACAGATATACTTTCTGCAATACTTATGCTTATCAGGCAGATCAGCGACAATAATCCCCGTGTCGAGATACAGTACAACAGGGCAGTGACACCTGCAGGGAATGTTAAGGCGCAAGAATTCATGAATGAAGTTTTTGAGCCCTGTGATGCAGAATGGCGGGGGCTGGGAGTTATTAATTCAGGCGGACTGACGCTGAGAGAAAAATTTGTCAATTTTGACGCCGGTGCATCATTCAATATCGAAGTGCCTCATCATGAACCTGATCCCGTGTGCATATGCGGAGAAATCCTCAGGGGTGTCAGCAGACCGGATGAGTGCGTGCTCTTCGCAACAGCCTGTATGCCAGTCCATCCGGTCGGCGCCTGTATGGTATCAGATGAGGGTGCATGCAACGCCTTTTTTAAATATCACGTACATGAGTGAAAAGATTTCGCTAAGCCATGGCGGAGGCGGAAGACAGACACATGACCTCATTCAAGGCGTTTTTACGAAACGTTTCGGAATGAAGGATCCGATGACCGATTCGGCAATTCTCACCGTTCCATCTGCAATGATCGCTTTCACAACTGATTCATATGTTATTGATCCGATCTTCTTTCCCGGAGGGAATATCGGAAAGCTTGCCATATGCGGCACTGTCAATGACCTTGCAGTGTCCGGTGCTGATCCGAAATATATTGCTGCGGCTTTTATCATTGAAGAAGGTTTTGGGACCAGCGACCTTGAAAAGATAGCTTCTTCAATGGCTGATGAGGCTGAAGCTGCCGGAGTTAAAATAGTTACCGGTGATACCAAGGTGGTCGAGAAGGGTCAGTGCGACAGGCTTTTCATAACCACCACCGGCGTAGGCATACTCAGGGAAGAATATGCGCATATCAGCAGCGCTAACCGTGTAAGATCAGGTGACAGGCTTATAATAAACGGCTCTTCAGGCAATCATGCAGTGACAATTCTCGCAGCACGGCGGAACCTTACTTTTGATGTACCGCTGATATCCGACTGCGCTGCTCTTAATCATATGATCAGAAAGGTTCTTGACAATAACGACGGGGTGCATTTCATGCGTGACCTCACGCGCGGCGGACTTGCTGCAGTGCTGAATGAGCTTGCAGCAATGACCGGACGGGGCATCACCGTTGAGGAGGACTCGGTGCCGGTGGATGAGCCTGTGAGAGGTCTTTGTGAAATACTTGGCTTCGATCCACTTGCCATGGCCAATGAAGGGAAAGTAATAGTCGTCGCCGCTCCCGGTGAGGCTGATAAGATATTGAATATTATGCGTTCCTGCCCTGAAGGGAAAGACTCTTCTATAATAGGGATTGTCACGGAGGAGAGGCCCGGAAGGGTCGTACTTAACTCATCAACAGGAGGAACAAGATTCCTTGACATGCCTTCAGGAATTCAACTCCCGAGAATCTGCTGACAAGGCAATTTTTTATCCCGGATACGGAATGCCCGATTTCTGCGTTTTCTGCTTATAAACATGACATAAGTAAGGTTTTTGGATTTGTAATGTTATTACTTTCACAGCCGAAAAAAGTAATAAATCGTTATAAACTTATTTAATTATTTAAAACTAAACAGAAATGTATCATACCGGTAATCTTGTGAAAGAGCTGGCCGATAAACACGGCCGACAGAGAGAGAACCTGATGCCGATCCTTCAGGATATTGTAAGGAAGTATAACTATCTGACAGACGAAGCGATGGTAGAGGTAGCTACTGAGCTCGATATCTCTGCAGCTGAGGTTTACGGGACAGCTTCATTTTACACCTTCCTTGACACGCAGGAGCGGGGTAAAAACGTTATAAGGGTCTGCAAGACAATAACCTGTTCAATGAAGGGTAAGAATGATATAATCGCTGTCCTTGAGGATATACTGAAGATAAAGGTCGGTGAGACCACCCCCGACAAGATGTTCACGCTGGTTGAGACAAATTGTATAGGTTGGTGTCACAAAGCTCCAGCGATGCTTATCAATGACATGCCTTACACCGATCTGACTCCTCAAACGGTTATAGATGTGGTAAAAGGTTATATGAGTAAATAAGAATGGGAGACAAGACATGGAAAACAAAGGACTAAGCAAGGTTGACCTTATATTTGAAGAAATAAATGCCAAAGAGGTTCTGCAAAAAGCCTTCGCCATGACAAGCGAAGAGATAATACAGCAGGTCCTTGAATCAGGACTTAAGGGCCGGGGAGGCGCCGGCTTTCCGACAGGTCTGAAATGGAAATATACTGCTGCAGAGAAAGAGTCTGAAAAGTACATCGTATGCAATGCTGATGAGGGCGAACCCGGCACATTCAAGGATCGTGAGATACTTGACAAAGTACCTTACAAGGTCTATGGTGGTATGGCTATCGCCGGCAAGGCCATGGGTGCAAGAAAAGGTTTTATCTATCTCCGTGGTGAGTACAGGTTTCTTTTGCCCCAGCTCTTTATCGAGCTTCATAAGTTTCATAAGATGATAAAGGAGATAGGATTTGATTTTCAGATTGAATACCGTATGGGCAGCGGAGCGTACATCTGCGGTGAGGAGAGTGCTCTCTTCGAATCAATAGAAGGATTTCGCGGTGAACCGCGTAACAAACCACCATATCCTACTACCAGCGGATTATTCTCAAAGCCAACCTCCATAAACAATGTAGAGACACTTGTTACAGCGATGATGATCATCAAGATGGGTGGCGCTGAATATGTCAAGCTTGGAACGAAAGACTCACGCGGATCAAAAGTATTCTCCATCTCAGGAGACACGCCCATCCCGGGTATCTTTGAACTGGAACTTGGCATGAGCGTTCAGGAGTTCGTAAACGAATTCGGCGACGGTGATACCAAAGCCGTTCAGGTAGGAGGCGCTTCCGGTTTCTGCGTTCCAAGAAAAAGATTTATCGAGACGATAATAGGTTTTGAAGGAGTACCGACAGGAGGATCAATGAAGCTTTTCAACAGCTCTCGTTCAATGTATAATGTTCTTCATAATTACCTTGAGTTCTTCACTGAAGAGTCATGCGGCCAGTGTACACCGTGCCGCGTAGGCTGTCAGCAACTGCTCAAGGGCATTGAAAAAGTCAAGAAAGGCGAAGCAAAATCAACATATCTCAATGAACTGATCAAGCTCGCCGACACAATGAAGGTTGCATCAAAATGCGGCCTGGGGCAATCGGTTGGCAATGCATTTAGATCTATTGTTGAAAATTTCAGGGAAGAGGTTATTTATTAACGAAGCAAAGAAAAATATGATAACACTAAAGATAAACGACCAGCTGGCTAAGGTAAAAGAAGGGACAACAGTGCTCAATGCCGCAAAGAGTCTTGGTATAAATATTCCAACCCTCTGTAATCATCAGGATCTATGCGTTGCAGGCAATTGTCGTGTATGTGTTGTGGAGCAGAAAGGTGCCCGCACACTTATAGCTTCGTGTGCTATGCCTGTCTCAGAGGGTATGGAGATCCATACCAACTCGCTCAAGGTAAGGAATGCGCGTAAGCATATTGTTGAACTGCTCCTTTCAGAGCACCGTGCAGATTGCACAAAGTGCTACAAGAACCAGAACTGTGAGCTCCAGACACTGGCAAACGAATTCTCTTTCGGAGAACACATCTTCTTCGACCTGACGGAAGATCATCCATATTCGATTGACAGATCATCACCGTCATTCTCGAAGGATGACAGCAAATGTATCAGATGCCAGCGTTGCGTGCGTACCTGTGCCGAGCTTCAGCATGTTTCTGCCATTGCAGTTTCAAACAAAGGCTCAGAAATGAAGGTGTCGTCATTCCACAACAGGCCCATGAGCCATGTAGTATGCACCAATTGCGGCCAGTGTGTCAACCGTTGTCCGACGGGAGCGCTGACTGAGAAAACATATATCGATCAGGTATGGGACGCTATATATGATCCAGATAAGCACGTCGTTGTGCAGACTGCACCGGCAGTAAGGGTGGCTCTGGGTGAGGATCTCGGATATGATCCGGGACAGAGAGTAACAGGCAAAATGGTCACTGCACTGCGCCAGATCGGTTTTGATTCAGTGCTTGATACTGACTTCACTGCTGACCTGACTATCATGGAGGAGGGGACTGAACTGCTTACAAGGCTTAAGAAGATACTGGTTGACGGCGATAAGAAACTTGCACTTCCTATGTTCACTTCATGCTCCCCGGGATGGATCAAGTTCATTGAGCACAAGTATCCCCAGATGCTGAATAACCTCTCAACCTGCAAATCACCGCAGCAGATGTTCGGAGCTCTGGCAAAAACGTTCTATGCACAGAAGCGTAACATTGATCCCTCGAAAATCGTCTCTGTTTCAGTGATGCCGTGCACAGCCAAAAAGTTTGAGGCTGACAGACCTGAGATGAGATCGAGCGGTTACAAGGACGTTGACTTCGTTCTCACAACCCGTGAGCTTGCAGTGATGATCAGACAGGCAGGAATTGATTTCCGCGCTCTTGAAGAGTCGAAATATGATTCGATCATGGGATCATCCACAGGTGCTGCAGTTATATTCGGAGCAACAGGCGGCGTAATGGAAGCAGCCCTGCGAACAGCTTATGAGATCGTGACCGGCAGAAGCGTACCGTTCAAGAACCTCGATATTACTCCCGTGCGAGGCATGGAAGGGGTAAAGGAAGCTACAATAAAGATAGAAGGCACTAAAAAAGAATGGAACTTCCTTGAAGGAGCTGAATTGAAAGTGGCAATCGCTCATGGGCTTGTAAATGCCAACAAGCTTGTCAAAGCGGTAAGTACCGGAAAGGCTTCTTACCATTTCATTGAGATCATGGCCTGCCCCGGCGGATGTATCGGCGGCGGCGGTCAGCCCATACCTACAAATATTGATATCAGGAAGAAGCGTATGGAGGCCATTTATTCGGAAGATTCCGGTATGTCACTCAGAAAGTCCCATGAGAATCCTGAAGTAATAGCTATATATAAGGAGTTCCTGGAGGAACCGAACGGGCATAAATCGCACGAACTGCTTCACACTCACTATGTGCAGAGAGAATCCTACTAATTAATTATCAATTAATTGAATAGAGACGTGGCGTGCTACGTCTCTACTTGTTTTCAGGCATCCTGGGATAAAGGTCTTCCACCTTAACACGGTTCTCCTCTTCAGGTGTAACTTTCACAGCCTGCATTCCTTCACTGTTCCTGAAATAAAGCAGGAAAGCCAGGATTGGGAATACCGGCGTTACAAGTGAGGTTGCAAGTGCACTGAGCCCGATATAAAGAGGATTCTTTGTCATCTCGAGCATTTTGGCGGCGTTATCAGGATCTCCAAGTGCCTTTATGAAAGTTCCGGTAAAGGGCAGCATTACGAGGCCGCTTACTGCCAGGGATATGACTACGATGATCAGACTTACAACGACAACCCATGCCAGATTTGGCCAGAAATTACTGTGAGCCAGGCTGAATGATCTGGATATCACCTGTACGGGATTACGACTCTCAGTGAGCATGACAGGCAATGCAAAAAGGGCAACGGTAACTATATATAACATTGCAAATACTCCTGGCAATATAAGCAATAGTATTCCGATACTTGTGAGCATGGACCCGACAATGGCAAAGACGATGACAACTATAAGAAAAGGTACCAGCACTACCAGGCTGCTTTTCAAAACTTTCTGTATCGTGTTTTCCTCTCCGAGAGGTCTTTCAAGGACCCATGCATGAAGCAGGACTCCAAAGACAATCGAGATGACAACTATCAAAGAGTAGGGCACAATCATGCCCTTCATCATCTTAAAAACCTCATCATAGTCTGTTGTATCCATGGAATAGAATGACGAAAGGTCAATACGCGAGCTCAGTATTCTTGTCAGCAGAGACATCATCACGGAAATGATGTAAAGGCCCAGAAAATATTTTTTGTAGAAAGCCCACATTTTTGTCATAGCGCTGTCAAGGTCAACGGCTCCGGAAAGAGGATGATTTTGATAATTATTCATTATGTCTTGTATTAGAGTCCCAGCAAAACTATAAAAAAATCAGTTCAGAATTTCCAGCATTTCCCTGATATCAAGCTCGCTGAATGGATTATTGGATTCAACGAATGTCTCTGCAAGTTTTGCCTTTCTCTCTTGCAAACGCTGGATCTTTTCCTCTATCGTGTCACCCGAGATATAGCGGTAGACGAACACTCTTTTTTCCTGACCTATCCTGTGAGCCCTGCTGAGGGCCTGTATTTCCGATGCCGGATTCCACCACGGATCAAGTATGAAGACATAGTCAGCCTCAGTGAGGTTCAGACCAATGCCTCCGGCTTTGAGTGAAATGAGAAAAACCTTTATCTGGTCATCATTCCTGAAACGGTTAATTACCTTCTCACGGTTCTGAGTGGAGCCTGTCAGCATTGAAAACCCGATGCCGTTTTTGCTTAGCCATCCCGGGAACAACTCCAGATGTTTGACAAACGATGAGAATACAAGTATTTTATGCCCCTCTGAAACAACACTGTCTATATTATGGGTGACAGCTTCAAACTTGCCTGAACCTCCTTTATAAGTCTCATCAGTGAGAAGAGGATGGTTTGCTATCTGCCTCAGTCTCATCAGTCCCTGAAGAACAATTATGGCTGATTTTTCAATCCCCATGCTTTCAATATTCTCCAGTATGCTGTTGCGCACTGCCGACTTTTCCCTCTCATAGATCACAGATTGCTCCTCAGACATGTCACAGTGAACAACCTGCTCAATGACAGGGGGAAGTTCGCTGACAACCATCTCTTTTGTCCGTCTCATTATGAATGG
>JADGPV010000181.1 GCA_017882245.1 Bacteroidales bacterium
GAGATATAAATGCAAGATCAAAATCTCCACCTGCAGGGTTGATAAAGTTTGGTCCGTCAGGCGCGGTGTTGTTGCTGCTGAGATTAAGGCATCCGGTATATGCAACTCCCTCAATAGCACAGAAGGCAAAAACGGAAGACGGGGTTCCGGAGAGCCCGATATGTGAAGATCCTCCCCAGATAATTGAATTAACAATTCTGGAATTCGGAGAATTTTCAAGATAGATTGATTTGCCGTCGGAAGCAGGTGATACGCTGTATACAATAGTTGAATTTACTATGATGGGAGAGCCTGATAATGAAGCAATGGTACCTCCCTTTAATGTTGCAGAGAGGGAGCTGTTGTTTCTGAAGACAGAACTAGAAATTACAGGAGATGAGCCTTGAGCAACGAAGATTGCGCCCCCGTGATCATCCGCAGTATTATTGAGGAAAAGCGTATTTGAAATATTGGGAGCAAATCCAGCCTCAACATATATTCCTCCTCCTTTGTATGCAGAGCAGTTCCTGATTATGCTGTGATTTATTGTTACAGAGGATGACCCGATATATATTGCCCCGCCTAAAAACTTCAATCGCAATCGCTGTCCGTTTTCAATAGTGCAGTAATCAATAATACTTGTACCTGTGGAAGTAATGTAAATATTACCCCAGTAATCACTTAATTCTCCAAAATTACCGTCTGTATCAATATCTGCTGAAAATAATATCGGACGGGTGACTGTTCCCTGGGCGCTCAGCTGTCCTGAACCACTGATAAGTATGCAGGCATATCTGCTTGTTGATATCAGCTTTGTTCCTGCCGTAAGCGTAAGAGTACCGCTGGACACTCCAAGATTACCGTTAAAGTACTTGGTTCCGGTTATTGTAAAGTTGCCTGAATTAATACCATGATAGGGATTAGCCAGACTCCCGTTGCCAGAGATTTGCGCCATAGCTGTTCCTGCAATGAGAAACAGCATCATCAACAACAGAATGGTTCTCTTCATGACTGGTTTTTCGTATTATAACTCCCCCCTCGCTCAAAGGTTGCATTAAATTGCAACTATTTGAACTGCCGGAAGTCATTATTTATCACAAAAATAAGAATTCCGCTGTTTCTGCCAAAAGGAAAGTTGCCAACATATGGCCAGAAACCATCTGATGCCATATACTCCGTTCTTACTATCTTTGTAAATATCCCTGTTAAAATGCCGTTTCAGGAAAAGATAATAAAAAGAGCTGTTGATATCATGTTTGACAGCTCCCGTAAAGAGACAATCATTAATTTACTGATGCTGACCATCAGGTCTTTCCTGCCTCTGATCGCAATTTTTCTGATAAGGTATTATATTGACAGACTTACAGGAGGAGCAGAAGGCGGACAAATATCATCGGCTGGTTCTGTTACAGGTCTTATCATAGCAATGGCTTTAATCTTTTTTGCAGATGACATGCTTTCTTCACTTGGACAGTTTATTTCAAAAAAGCAGTCTTACCTGCTTGAAAACCATATTGCTTCACTGATTCACAACCATTCTTCCATTCTCGGATTAAAGTTCTTTGAAGATCCCGAATACTATAATAAGCTTTCAAGAGCAGAAAGGGATATCTCGTGGAGGCCGGCAGGCATGGTTTCGGACTTTATTCTTTTTCTGCGTGGCGTAATCTCATTTCTGGCTATGGGTTATGTACTGAGGACATTCGGAATTATCCCTCTCGGAATACTTGTAGTCGTCTTTTTACCGGTCCTGTGGATGAAGATCCGCAATACAGGAAGACTTTATGATATAAGGAAGTCTGTTACATCTCATTCTCGCCAGGCATCATACTTCAGCTGGCTCCTGACCGGCGAAAAACCGGCAAGGGAAGTCAGGCTCTTTGATCTTTCGGGTTATTTCGAAAAGCTCTTCAGGAGACACTTTTCCGCATCCAAAGAACCAGAAATTGTGGTCGTCAGAAAGAACTCCGTCATTGAAAGCATTGCTTCCGTTGTGAAGGTGCTCGCATTTGCAGGAGTACTGATCTATGCTTCCGTATTATATTCCAGATCGGCCATTACAGCAGGCGAACTTGCGATGTATATTCTGGCTTTCAGGCAGGCGCTGGTCTATCTCCGCGATGCTGTCTCGGGCTACGCGGGACTGACGGAGAGCAGGCTCTTCCTTAAAGATCTATTTCAGTTCCTTGATATTGAGAGCGATATGCCTCATGACGAGAAAGCCTCAGGCATTAAATCTTTTGATAATCTTCATGTTGAAAACCTGACTTTTACATACCCCGGCGCTGATAAGCCGGCACTGGAGAATATAAGCCTGAAAATCAATAAGGGAGAGAGGATAGCAATTGTGGGACCCAATGGTTCAGGCAAGACAACTCTCGTGAAGCTTCTCTGCAGGCTTTATGATCCCGATTCGGGCCGGATAAACCTTGACGGAAACAGCATTGACACCTTCAACCTGAATGAATACAGAAGACTTTTTTCTGTGGTTTTCCAGGATTTCATGCTCTACTATCTGACGGCAGGTGATAATATCCGCCTGGCTGATGATGCAGGAAGTGATCATCAGGAACGCATCAGGAGCGCTGCCGAGAAGGCAGGGATTGCAGCTTTTCTGGAAAGCCTGCCTCAGGGTTATGAAACAATGCTTGGCCATCATACTGAGGGAAGCCGTGAGCTGAGCTGGGGAGAGTGGCAGAAGATTGCCATTGCCAGAGCTCTGTACCGCAAGGCACCCATCCTAATTCTGGATGAACCCTCATCATCCCTAGATGCAGATTCGGAGTACGAGATCTTTTCTGACCTTGACAGGATTATTGAGGGAAGAACGTGCATCTTCATCAGTCACCGCCTTGCCAATGTCAGGGAGGCCGACCGTATTATTGTGCTTGACAGAGGCCGCATAGTCGAACAGGGTCCGCATGATGACCTTATGTCAGCCAGGGGAAGATATTATTCAATGTTCACAAGGCAGAAATCGATGTACAGATGACCACTGCCGGCAGCGAAAAGGAAAAGGTTATCACTCTTCTACTGCTCCTCAGCAGGAACGCATTCACAGATGACGAGCGGGCACTTGCAGAAAGTATCTGCCGGTCGCTGACCGACTGGGAACTTTTTACCGACCTGGTGATAAGGCATGGCGTTGCTGCACTTGTCTGGCAGAACATAGCTGATCTTGGGCTTTCGGAGGCGGTTCCCGGAGCAGACCGGGTCATACTGGATGGCATAAGATTTAAAACCATTGCCAGGGTATCATATATCACCACAGCAGCGGCAGAAGTTGTAACAGCGCTTGAGAATGAAGGTATCAGGTCACTGCTTTTTAAGGGTCTGGCGCTCGAACATTCGGTATACGGTTCAAGAGGACTGAGGCAGATGAGTGATGCGGATCTTCTTGTTGCGCCGGAAGATATTCTCAGGGCGAGAGATATACTTATCAGGACTGGCTTCGTCTCAATGCCCATGAAGTCATCTCTGTACAGACATATCATTCTTGATCTTGGCAATCATCTGCCGGAGCTTCACCGCGGCGGTATATCGGTGGACCTGCATCACAGGTTATTCGGGCCGGAGGGCACAACTATTGTAAGAAGAGCGCTGGATGAACCGGAAGTGATTTCAGCCAGAGGCAGAACTTTTCTTGCACTTCCGCCAGGAACTGCATTGCTGGGACTGGTCAACCATATCTACAAGCACAAAGTCAAAGGGGAGTTTCAGTTAAGACTATATACTGATATATACCTTTTACTAAAGAAGCACGGGGAAGATATCCTGAACGAGGAACTGATGTCTGAGGCCGCGGAGGCAGGTATTGCAGGCGAAATGAGAATTGTGCTGACCATTATAAATAAGTTCTATGGAATTGTCATCCCCTCCGTGTTCAATGCCCTGGATGGTCCCGGGCAGGAGAGGGTAGCTGCCTTCAGGAGTAACCTCCTGGATCCCGGAACGGCAAAGCCTCAGAGCCGGAAAGATATTTTCCTGGAAAACATAAGATCGCTGAAGGGCATGAGGCGAAAAATGATCTTCATAACCGGAGACCTGTTCCCCTCCGTTGAATTCATGAAAAACAGGTACGGATGCCGGTCCAACATGTCTGCACTGCTTTTCTACCCGCACAGGCTCGGGAAAATTATATGGATTTTTGATCTCATTTTAGCCAAACCGCGGGTCAAATAGTACCAGAATAAAAATTTTAGTAAAATTTTTAATGAAATCCTTGCTTTTTAGTTAGGATATTTATATTTTTACTCTAGTCATCTTAATTTTTTGTTGAAAGTCAAAGTCTGTTGTTTTTTTAGTGTTTCTTGAGCAAGAACTACATGTCTGCAATTTTTTTATATTGAAAGTCAACACAGGTACAGGCAATCTGTTGAGCCTGTCTCGCTGCGTGTTGAGTCTCCTCGTGGAGTGGAGACGTGTGCCGACAGCCCCGGGTAAGGTCAACCCGGGGCTGTTTTATGATATCCTTTTTCGATCCGATTACCCTAAAAGAATTACTTTTGCATAAAGAGCGTATGCAATGAAAAATGCCCTTTATCTGTATAACACGCTGACACGCAAAAAAGAACTTTTTGAGCCGCTGGCGCCCCCTTTTGTTGGGATGTATGTCTGCGGACCAACGGTGTACAGTGAATCCCATCTGGGTCACGCGCGTCCGGCTGTAGCATTCGACGTGCTGTACAGATACCTGATGCATCTGGGCTACAAAGTGAGGTATGTACGCAACATCACTGACGTCGGGCACTTGGAGAATGAGGTCGATGAAACCGGTGAGGACAAGATAAGTCACAGAGCAAGGCAGGAGCACCTCGAGCCCATGGAAGTTGTTCAGAAATATATGAACAGTTTTCACAGGGGGATGGAGAAGCTCAATACCCTTGAACCGTCGATTGAACCTCGTGCCACAGGTCACATCATAGAACAGCAGCAGATGATAGATAAGCTTATTACCAGCGGGTACGCTTATGTATCAAACGGCTCAGTCTACTTTGATGTTGAAAAGTATGATAAAAACCATTTTTATGGGATTCTATCGGGAAGGGTTCTTGAGGAGATGAAGGCCAACAGCCGCGTTCTTGAAGGGCAGGAAGAAAAGCATGGACAGTTTGATTTCGCGTTGTGGAAGAAAGCATCTCCGGGTCATATTATGCGATGGCCGTCACAATGGGGCGAGGGATTTCCGGGATGGCATTTGGAATGTTCAGTCATGAGCACCAGGTATCTGGGAGAAGTATTCGACATTCACGGTGGAGGGATGGATCTGATCTTTCCTCATCATGAGTGCGAGATCGCACAGAGCACTGCAGCCATGGGTCACGCACCGGTAAGGTACTGGGTGCACAACAATATGGTAACCATCAACGGACAGAAGATGGCAAGGTCGCTCGGTAATTTCATCACCCTTGATGAGCTTTTTACAGGCAACCATAAACTGCTGATGCAGGCTTACTCCCCCATGACCATACGCTTCTTTATGCTGCAGGCTCAGTACCGCAGCACCCTTGACTTCAGCAATGAGGCGCTTCTTGCCGCATCACTGGGATTGCAGAAGCTGTTGGCAGCCGAAAGGACACTGGCCAACCTGAAGCCCGACAGCACCTCCACCGTCGACGTTACAGGTATCGCGAAGAAGTGCTACGATGCCATGAATGATGACCTTAATACTCCCATTGCATTGGCACACCTTTTTGATGCTGTCAGAATAATTAACCTCGTAAGTGACGGTAAGGAAAAACTGTCTGCTGATGATATAAGATCGCTGACTGAGACTTTCAGAACGTTTATCCATGATATTTTTGGCCTCAGGGCGGAAGAGGAAAGTGGAAACGAAAAACTCGCGGGAGTCCTGTCGCTTTTGCTTGACATGAGGCAGGAAGCCAAAGCCAGAAAAGAATGGAGTGTGTCAGACCGGATCCGCGACAGGCTCAGCGAGCTCGGCATTACAGTGAAAGACCGCAAAGACGGATATGACTGGGAGATAACCTCGTGACAGGAATGTCATTTAAGTCACAGATAATCCATATCGGCAGCCTGAGCATGGGAGGCGAACTTCCCGTGCGTGTTCAGAGTATGACCAATACTGACACGCTTGACACTGATGCAAGCGTTCGCCAGTGTATCAGAATAATTGAAGCCGGGGGCGAGCTTGTGCGACTGACGGCGCAGGGGGTCAGGGAGGCGGAAAATCTTGCCAATATAAAAAAGGAGCTGCGCAAGGCAGGCTTTGTTACGCCCTTGTGTGCAGACATACATTTTAATCCTGCTGCCGCTGAAGTTGCGGCACGTTTAGTGGAAAAGGTACGCATCAATCCGGGCAACTATGCTGACAAACGGGCCTCATTCATCAGGCAGGAGCTAATCGAGAGTGAATACAGGGGTGAGATTGAACGTATCAGGGAACGTCTTCTTCCGTTGATAAAGATATGCACCGCAAATGGCACGGCCGTAAGGATCGGGGTGAACCACGGCTCGCTTTCCGACCGTATCATGACGCGTTACGGAAATACTCCGGAGGGTATGGCAGTGTCGGCAATTGAATTCCTGAAAATCTTTCGCGGTGAAGGCTTCAATAATCTCGTGGTGTCAATGAAGTCATCAGATACCAGAATAATGGTTGAATCAAACCGCATCCTGGTAAGAATGCTGACGGAGGAGGGAATGCATTATCCGATTCATCTCGGTATCACAGAGGCTGGGGAGGGAGAGGACGGAAGGATCATCTCAGCTGCAGGAATAGGGACCTTGCTCGCAGAAGGCATAGGTGACACAATAAGGGTATCGCTTACCGAAGCTCCGGAAAAGGAAATCCCGGTAGCCAGAGAAATAATCAGATCCATAGCGGGAACATCAGGCAGGATGAAGGAGCCATGCCCGCCTTTGCAGTACAGGAGGACCAAAGACCGTTATATTCCCCAGATATTTTCTGAACATGACGGCATCTTCAGGGACGAACAAGGAGAAATTTATCGCGACGAAGTTTTGACAGTGAACGCCAGAGAACTGACAGGTTGTAATGAATCTCAGAAAATTGGTGGAGTTTTGAATCCGGTCTTTAATGAAGATGATTTCGGGAAGCTATGCATTCATGCAGCATCATTACTTGGGCGTTTTTTCATTGCACGACTGCCAGCCGGGCTTTGCATAACGAACAAGGGAAAGGTACAGGGAGAAGTGCTTCGTAACCTTGCGTTTTCAATACTGCAGGCAACCGAGGCACGGATAACCCGCACAAGATATATCTCATGCCCCACCTGCGGCAGGACCAAATTCAATCTTGAAGAAGCAGTACGCAGGTTAAAGGCTGCCACAGCACATCTGACAGGGATGAAGATTGCCGTAATGGGTTGTGTGGTAAATGGTCCCGGTGAGATGGCCGGGGCAGATTACGGTTACGTAGGTGCAGCTGAAGGCAAGGTTCACATCTACAGAGGCACAGAGGCAGTCATGAAGAATGTCCCTGAGGCGGAAGCCCTTGACCGGCTTCTTGAACTGATAAAGAGCGATCAGGCAAAGCGGTAATCGAGCTGTCTCTTTTGAAGATCAGCCTTGACGACCTCCACATTTATCTTGTCACCCAGCATATATACCTTCCCTGAGTGCCTCCCCCTGATGCAGTAGTTCACTTCATCATACTCAAAATAATCATCCTGCAGCTCCCTGATGGCTATCATGCCTTCACACTGGTTCTCTATGATCTCCACATAAATGCCCCACTCGGTGACTCCCGAAATAACTCCTTCAAATACCTGGCCCATCTTATCTTTCATGAACTCTACCTGCTTATACTTGATTGAAGCCCTCTCGGCATCGGTGGCAAGGCGCTCCCTTTTCGATGAATACTCGCATAGCTTTGCCAACTTATCGCCGTCACGTATTACCTGGCCTTCAAGATACCGGGTAAGCAGGCGGTGAACCATCATATCGGGGTAACGCCTTATAGGCGAAGTGAAATGGGTATAATGACTGAAAGCAAGTCCGTAGTGCCCGATATTGTCGGTTGAATAAACCGCTTTGGCCATTGACCGGAGAGCAAGTGTCTCAATCAGGTTTTGTTCCGTCTTTCCCGAGACATCATCCATCAGCTTGTTCATCGCAGCAGGCAGGCCTTTTACATTCTCGGTATCGAGAGAATAGCCGAAGCGTTTTATAAAGTAACTGAACGAGTTCAGTTTTTCGGGATCAGGTTTATCGTGGATACGGTAGACGAAGATTTTTCCGTGAAGTTTCTTCCCGACATATTCTGCAACCCGTCTGTTGGCCAGCAGCATGAATTCCTCAATGAGCTGGTTGGAGCTACCATACTCGCGGAAGAGAATTCCAAGCGGGGTACCTGTTTCACTCAGGTTGAATTTGACCTCCAGACGTTCAAAGGAAAAGGATCCGGAGGCAAAACGTTTTGCACGGAGTTTCTGTGCCAGGTTATGAAGTGTAAGCAGCTGTTCTTTCATATCACCATCACCGGTGTCAATCACTTTCTGTGCTTCTGAATATGAAAAGCGCTTGTCTGATCTGATTATCGTTCGTCCAAACCACTCGTTAATGACAGAAGCCTTTCCGTAAAGCTCGAAGACCGCTGAGTAAGTCAGCTTATCTTCAAACGGATTTAGTGAGCATATGTGGTTTGAGAGCCTCTCGGGCAGCATGGGCACTGTTCGGTCAACAAGGTATACTGAGGTACCACGTTCCTGCGCCTCCTTTTCTATGACGGTGCCGGGTGTAACATAATGAGTGACATCTGCAATATGAACCCCTACCTCAACATTGCCATTGGGCAGTCTGGTGAAAGAGAGTGCATCATCAAAATCCTTGGCATCTTCCGGGTCAATGGTGAATGTAGGCACTCCGCGGAAGTCGCGTCTGGCTGCAATATCCTCAGGTGTTATTTCCGCGGAGATCTTTTCCGCCGCACTTTCAACCTCAGGATCGAATTTATTGGGGAGCCCGAATTCAGCAAGGATGGCATGCATCTCAGTGTCATTCTCCCCCGGGTAACCC
>JADGPV010000182.1 GCA_017882245.1 Bacteroidales bacterium
GCTTCGGCTCGTTTGAATGCAATGAATGTCAGATTTAAGTCGAGATTGCCCTGGGCATTAGCATTTTCTTTTGCCCGTGCGATACAGCAACCAGCTCTGGAAATCTGGCACGGAGAAGAGGCCAATATATTATCAGCCCAACAGGCATTATATCATCGTGCAAGTTGTAACCGGGCTGCGCAACGTGGCGAATATATTGATAAAATGGAAAGGATATAAAGATGCCAACCAGAAAAACTTCGGTTGCTGCACTCCCGGCATGGAGATCCCTGGAAGCACATTCCTCAAAGGTTCGGCAACTTCATCTCAGGAACCGTGACAATGGTCTTACCCCGCGGGTTGCCTTTTTCGGCAAGGTCAAAGGCATCAGCAGCCTTTTCAAGAGGAAATATGTTTTCTATAAACGGCTTGAGGCTGCCTTCTGCGAAGAGCTTTTCCAGCTCCTTCCAGTCCTCAGGGCGCTTTTGCATATTTGCTGCTGTCAGCCGTTTGCCAAAGACCATCCGGACTAGGATAATTGATAAATAAGGCGGAGGTATGAACAATGTTGAGGCGTAAGTCCCACCTCGTTTCAGGAGGTGACAGACATATTCAAGTTTCATCTTACCGTACGCATCCATGACAGCATCAAATTTCCTGTCTGTGGCAGCAAGCTCCCCGGGACTGTATCCCATGACCTCATCTGCTCCAAAGCTTATGGCAAGCTCTCTGTTTGAGGCGCTGCATGTTGTCGTGACTATTGCGCCTCTGGCTTTGGCTATCTGAATGGCAAAATGACCCACTCCGCCTGTGCCGCCATTGATCAGCACATGCGAACCTGCTTTAACGGAGCATTTTCTTAATCCGTTAAGCGCTGTCAGCGCTGCAATGGGAAGGGCGGCCGCCTCTTCGAACGACATCCCATCAGGGATCACCCTGATGCACTTCTGATCTACAGCCCTAAGCTGAGCCAGTGCGCCATGTCTGTTAAAGAGTATTGATCTGGTTCCGTAAACTCTGTCGCCTGGCTTGAATTGCATAACTTCTTTGCCAGTTTCCCTGATAATGCCCGCAAAGTCGGAACCAAAGATCCGCGGGAACTTCCACCCTGAGATGAATCTCAAATCGCCGCGTCTGATTTTCCAGTCGACCTGATTAATTGAGACAGCTTTTACCTCAACCAGCAGGTGGTTTACACCTGGAGAAGGGTCAGGCAGATCGCCGTACACTGATGATTCAGACCCACCGTATGCAGTTGAGTAGTATGCTTTCATAATTGTTTTATGGCAGGCTTCATACTCCCACGATAGATTTTATAGTTTCCATTGTACCAGATATTTCATAAATCATGCCAGAAGACAGTGATCTGTCCGTAAGACTGCACTACTACGCAACCTCCGATTCGCTGCGGGCGAAGCTATTTTTTGTAATTGACGATCTCTTCCTGGGCCTTCCTGGAGGAGGCACCGGAGACAGCATCAACGCTCTTGTCGATGTTGCCGACGCGCAGGATCACAATAATCTTATAGCCAGCCGGGACCTGCAGAGCCTCACGCTTTTCATTCGCCGCGCCTGCCGGACCGCCGTAGATCCTGGCACCCAGTCCGAGAGAAGTGGCTGCTATGAACATGTTCTCCGTGGCCAGGCCGCAGTCGAAATCAGGAGTCTTTCCTGTCTCAGATTCCAGTCCTGAGACAAGGATGAGGACATTGCCGGGAACAATATTGCCTATCATCTCTTTCATGGTGGCTTCATCCCTGACAACGGTGAATCGCCATGGTTGGTTATTCTTTCCGCTGGGGGCCTTGATGCCGCATTTCAATATCATATCAACCTGCTGGTCAGTCACAGGCTCGGTAGTGAAATTCTTGGGTGACCATGCAGTCAGCAATTGATCAACAACAGCATTGCCCGATGACTGTGCGCCTGCGAACTGAGTGGCAGCAATAATAAGCACAAATAGAAGAAGAGCGGTTCTGGTTTTCATAAGAGTGATGTTTAGTTGTTAATTTTTACGTGAATAAGAAGATGAAGATAAGAAAAATATTCAATGGAAGAACGAAGAGGGGACCGAGCGTTAATAAAATGCCCAGTGGGCACATGACAATAAGGCCTAAACCACAAGAAGGGGATCGATTTTGGACTTCAGGAGGTCGATCAGCTCCGGCTCCATGTAATAGTAGAAGTCGGGAATACCAAGGACGGTGAGTTTGTTGCTGACATCAATGTCCGGGAAATTCTCAAGGATAAAAGCCTCATGCATCTTTTCCATAACGAATATCCTGTCGGCCCACCGGAGAAGTTCCGGAGTGACCTGCTTTGTGGCAGTAGGAGCGGTGCCGGCGGACCTGACCTTATGATGCAGGTCAGCAGCATAGACTGTCTCTGCCGTGCAACTGCGCATCCTGTTAATGGTACAGACGAAGAGAAGGTTCATGAATGCGAAGATAGTGAAAGAAATACGATTGTGCGAAAGTGCGACTGTGCGAGGGAGCGATTTGAATATCGAACAAGGAATATCGATTTATGATTTTAGAATTTTCGGATTGCAGGATTGCAGGATTGCAGGATTGCAAGATTATAAGACAAATAGTGCATCTTTGTATCATCAAAATTCTGGCAAGAACCAATACAAAAAGACAAAATGAAAACTACAGAAGAACCAGCCAAAATTAAGTGGGGATTTGACCTTGCACATACCGAAATTGGCTTTAAGGTAAAGCACCTTATGATCACAAATGTTAAGGGCATATTCAAAGAGTTTGATGCAAGCATTTACACCACAGGTGAAGATTTCCTGACCGCTGAAATTGATTTCTGGATGAATCCTGCTTCGGTTGACACTGGTGATGAGAAGCGTGACGCGCATTTAAAGAGTCCGGACTTCTTTGATGTGGAAAAACACAAGCAGATAACATTCACCGGGAACACCTATGAGAATGTTGACAACGACGGAAGCTATGAGATGTACGGTGACCTTACCATTAATGGCATCAAAAAAAGAATAAAACTGGATGTTGAATTCGGAGGTATCATCAAAGACCCATGGGGGAATGTGAAAGCCGGTTTTACAATCAACGGAAAAATCAACCGGAAGGACTGGGGGTTAAACTGGAATACGGCATTGGAGGCAGGCGGTGTCCTGTTGGGTGAAGAAGTAAGAATAAGCTGCGAGGTGGAATTGATAAAACAATAATTCAATCATGCTGGATAATTCGCTCTTGTCTTCAGGTGCCGTGCGGGGATTAACTGACGGTTCCGGGCAAATGCCGGTATTGTTTGTTGGCCACGGCAGCCCCATGAATGCAATTGAGGATAATGAATTTGTCCAGACCTGGATAGACCTCGGAAAATTGTTGCCGGAGCCCGTTGCGATTTTATGCATATCGGCACACTGGGAGACCAGGGGGACTTTTGTGACGGCGATGGAAAAGCCAGTGACAATTCACGACTTTGGCGGATTTCCCAAGAAACTGTTTGATGTTCAATATCCTGCACCGGGAAGCCCTGAACTGGCGAAGGAAGTCCAACACATCATAAAAAAGACTGAAACAGGTCTGGATTATAAATGGGGGCTTGATCACGGCGCATGGTCGGTGATTAAACATCTTTATCCCGAAGCGGATGTTCCGGTTATTGAGTTAAGTATGGATTATAACCAGTCGCCTCAGTATCATTATGATCTGGCCAGGGAGCTTGCACCTCTTCGTAAAGAGGGTGTGCTGATAATCGGGAGCGGAAACATGGTTCATAACCTCGGAAAGATAGCCTTGGACAAAATGAATACCGATAATTATGGTTATGACTGGGCTATTGAAGCAAGTGAAAAGATGAAGAAATATATTCTCTTGAACGATCATCAATCATTGATAAATTA
>JADGPV010000029.1 GCA_017882245.1 Bacteroidales bacterium
CCATGAGTTGAATGTATGGCTGAAACTGAGATCAAGGCTGTAAAAGGCCAGAAAAGGGCTGAAATCAGTCAGCGTATAGCCCGTTGCAGAGAGATAGAGATGGTCCCTGAAGCCATACGCGATAGAGGCGTAGCCGAATGGTCTGTCCTGTGACATTGTTGTTCCGAGATAGACCATATTAGTGCCAAACCCGGTACCGGCATAAAGTGAATGATCCTTTTCCTTTTCGAGTGTTACAAGGGTATCTTTTTTGGGTATGGTATCCTCAGGTGCCTGAGCGGAGGCATTAATCAAAATTATCTGAAGTAAGACGCTGCAGGCAGTTATGCCTATTGCATATATCCTTTTTCCCATAATGTCCTTTTGCCGTTGCCTTACCTTTTGCCAACGCCTTTCGCTCCGCCGGGTTTACCCACGCCCTTTGGTATCCGAGAGCCTGAAGGCCTTTCAACCGAAGGCGGGCGGGCGCCTTTGGCTTTGCTCCAGTCAGGTCGGGCACCGCGGACCTGTTTCACCCCTGAGGGATTGGCCTTTTGATTTTTTATCTGCGTTTCCTTCCGGGTCATTTCCTTATTTTGAGTCTGGCCTTGTGCCTGCTCCCTGTTCTGCAACTGAGTATCACTCTTTTGCATTTTAACCCCTGTTGTGTCTGAACTCACCCCTATAGCCTGCGCATTTATCACTCCTACTGATAGCAGCATCAGAGATAAGATCATCAGGATATTCTTAATCTTTTTCATTTTTCATCAGGTTAATATTACCCGAAGACATCTTAGCTATTCCGTAAAACATTTGAGATTCAGATGTTTCTTAGCAAAAGTATTCATTCAAAAGTGAAGAAAAGATGAAAGATCGTTTTTTTTGAAATTTTTTTAAAAAGTGTATTAATTACCTTTAAATAAAATATTTAACTTGCCCTTGATAGCAAGGAGCAAGGGGCAAAGAGCAAGGGGCAGGGAGCAAGGGGCAAGGAAAAGAGGGGAAAGGGAGAAGGGGAGTATGGGAGAAAGGGAGAATGGGAAAAGGGGTGAAGGGGTGACGGGGAGGTCAAACTCCTGAATGTCACGGGTTAAATAGGAATATGAATTGCATTAATAATGACCGTAAATATCCTTATAATTAACCTAACAACTTAATAATCATGCAATTACTGGACTGGATTGTATTGGGGTCGTTCTGCCTCGCACTGGTAGCCTTTATTGTCTTTTCCATGAAATCGAAAGACAAAACTTCGGCTGACTACTTTCTCGCCGGCCGTGACGCAACTTGGGTCGCAATCGGCGCCTCTATCTTTGCCTCTAACATCGGATCAGAGCATCTTGTTGGCCTTGCCGGTGCAGGTGCCTCTTCAGGAATGGCCATGGCTCACTGGGAGATGCACGGCTGGCTCATCCTTCTCCTCGGCTGGCTGTTTGTACCATTTTATGCAAGGAGCGGAGTTTTCACCATGCCTGAATTCCTTGAACGAAGATATAACAAGGAATCAAGGTCTGTTTTGTCAATTATCTCCCTGATAAGCTATGTGCTGACCAAAGTGGCTGTCACTGTTTATGCAGGCGGTGTTGTCTTTAAAGATGTCTTTGGAATTCAATCAATCTGGGGTATAGACTTCTTCTGGATAAGCGCTATTGGCCTTGTTGTCATAACAGGTCTCTATACCACACTCGGCGGTATGAAAGCAGTTTTATGGACTTCGGTCATACAGACACCCGTATTGCTTGCCGGATCGATTGCAGTTCTTGTAGCAGGTCTTATAAAGGTCGGTGGTTGGGATGAACTGATGCATATTTGCAGGTCTGTGCCCGTAAATGATTATGGCGATACAATGACACAGCTTATCAGATCACCTAAAGATCCGGTATATCCGTGGACGGGAGTGCTTCTTGGATCTGCAATCATCGGTTTCTGGTACTGGTGTACCGATCAGTATATTGTTCAGCGTGTCCTTTCAGGCCGTGACCAGACCCAGGCACGCCGTGGTGCTATTTTCGGGGCATACCTGAAACTGACCCCGGTATTTATATTCCTGATCCCCGGTATGATAGCATATGCACTTAATCAGCAGGGTGTTATACATCTCGCAAGCTCTGATTCAGCATTTTCGACGCTGGTTAAAGAATTATTACCCATGGGCTTCAAAGGTCTCGTTGTCGGTGGCCTTCTGGCGGCGCTGATGAGCTCCCTGGCATCATTGTTCAACTCTTCAGCCACGTTGTTTACGATTGATTTTTACCAGAGGTATAAACCGCAGGCTCCGGAAAAAGAGCTTGTGAAAGTAGGACGTATTGCCACGGTTGTTGTTGTGGTACTTGGAGTTCTCTGGATTCCTGTCATGAGGGGAATAGGCAAGGTCCTTTATGCATACCTTCAGGATGTTCAATCGCTGCTGGCTCCAGGGATTGCAGCTGCATTTCTGCTTGGAATCCTCTCAAAGAAAATTACTCCAGCAGCAGGGCTTACCGGCCTTCTGACAGGATTCGGATTAGGAATGTTACGCCTGGGATTTACGATCTTCAAGGGCCATGTAACTCCTGACACCCTGCTGTATAATGTATTTGTCGGAACCAACTGGCTGCATTATGAGATCATCAATTTTGCCATTGTTATAATCACGATGATCATAGTGAGTTCTTTTACTAAGAGAATGGATGAAACGAAGATCACAGGACTTTATCTCGGGTCGGCAACAGCTGAGCAGAAAGCTATCACCCGGGCCAGCTGGACCACTTCGGATGTTGTTCTGTCAGCTATTGTTATTGTAGTAATTATAGCCTTCTATGCTTACTTCTGGAAATAGCCCGCGAAATATTTCTTAAGTTATAACATATAAAATGAAAAAGGATTCAATTGAATTATGGTTCGTAACAGGCAGTCAGCATCTTTACGGTGAGAAAACACTTAAGCAGGTCAATTCTGATTCAAAGGCTATTGCTGGTGCCCTTGACAAAGCTGAATCCATTCCTGTGAAGGTCATCTTCCGGCCTGTGCTTACAACAGCTGATGCCATTACTTCCATTTGTGTCGATGCAAACAATTCGCCAGAATGCGCAGGTCTCATAGCCTGGATGCATACTTTCTCACCTGCAAAGATGTGGATATCAGGACTTAAGAAGCTAAACAAACCCCTTCTTCACTTTCATACTCAGTACAATCGTGACATACCATGGTCGGAGATTGACATGGATTTCATGAATCTGAATCAGGCGGCTCACGGAGACCGTGAGTTCGGATATATCTGCTCACGCCTCCGCCTTGATCGTAAGGTTGTTGTTGGACACTGGCAGGACAAAGATGCGGTCAATGCCATTGGCGTATGGGCCCGGGCAGCCATGGCAGCTCTCGATGCACGGTCACTTAAGGTGGCACGCTTCGGAGATAATATGCGTGATGTGGCAGTGACTGAAGGCAATAAGGTTTCAGCACAGATCAGGCTTGATTACCAGGTGCACGGTTACGGTGTGGGAGACCTGGCCAATGCTGTCGGTAAAGTATCTGACAAGCAGGTTGCTGTACTGGTAAAACAATACGGTGACGAATACAAGGCTTCAACGAAGGTCCTTGCCTCTCCTTCCATTAAAGAGGCGGCTCGCATTGAAATAGGCATGCGTACCTTCCTTGAAAAAGGCGGCTTCAAAGCCTTCACCACCACCTTTGAGGATCTCCACGGACTGGCTCAGTTACCTGGTCTGGCAGTACAGAGACTCATGGCCGAGGGTTATGGTTTTGGAGCTGAGGGCGACTGGAAGACTGCAGCCCTGGTGCGCTCAATGAAGGTGATGGCCAGGGGTCTTAAAGGCGGAACATCTTTCATGGAAGATTACACATATAACCTCGATCCAAAGAACATGGCTGCACTAGGAGCTCACATGCTCGAGGTGTGTCCCACCATCGCTGCCGGTAAACCGACACTGGAAGTACACCCGCTCGGCATAGGAGGCAAGGCAGACCCCGCACGATTAATATTCAGGACCAGTACAGGCAAAGCTATTGTAGCCTCGATGGTAGAAATGGGTGACAGGTTCCGGCTCATTGTCAATACGATGAAGGTTATCGATTGTCCACCCATGCCCAGGCTGCCGGTTGCAAGCGTCCTCTGGAAACCTGATCCTGACCTTAAGGTTGCTGCCACAGCATGGATATATGCCGGCGGTGCTCACCACACGGGCTTCAGCCAGGCTCTTACGGCCGAACATATGGCTGATTTTGCTGCCATGACCGGAACGGAGTTCATTCTTATCAATGAAAAATGCCAGATAGAAGAGTTAAAGAAAGAACTCAGGTGGAATGACCTTTACTATCATTTGAATAAGGGTTTATGCTAGAGATCTATTCAAGGCATCCGAAACACTTTCTTGCAGTTGACTGCATCATATTCGGTTATGATTTAGCTGAGAAAGAGCTCAAGCTCCTCCTCATCAAGAGGAGTTTTGAGCCCGCAAAGGGTCATTGGTCACTTTCAGGAGGATTTGTAGAGGAGGGTGAGGGTCTTGATGATGCTGCAAACCGTGTGCTATGCAGCCTGACGGGCTTTTCAAATCTTTACATGGAACAACTTTACACCTACGGTGAGGTTGACCGTGACCCGGGCGACAGGGTGATCTCCACGGCATATTTTTCATTGATTGGCATACATGAGATTGAACACGAGCTAAGAGAGAAGTACGGAGCTCACTGGAGGTCAATATCAAACCTTCCGGATCTGATCTTTGATCACAGGAGAATGGTGGACAGAGCATTGAAGGAGCTGGTTGAAAAGGTAAAGGCGCACCCCGTCGGTTTCGAACTGCTTCCCGAGAAGTTTACCCTTGTGCAGCTGCAGAATCTGTATGAGGCTATTTATCAGAAATCTATTGACAAACGTAACTTCAGGAAGAAAATCCTCTCTATGAACCTTCTGGAGAAACAGGAGGACAAAGAGAGGGAGACTTCAAAAAAAGGAGCCTGGTATTACAGGTTCAATGAAGAGAAGTACGAGGAGTTCACAAGGAACGGTTTCTTTTTCAATCTTGCCGTGAGCTGACCTTGTGGTCTTCCCGGCAGGCTTAACTTTTAAACAAAATAATCATGCTTGAAAAGCTTAAGGAAGATGTTTTCAGGGCAAATCTTGATCTTGTCAGACACGGGCTTGTCATTATGACTTTCGGTAATGTCAGCGGCTTTGACAGAACTTCTGAGCTGATGGTCATCAAACCTTCCGGTGTTTCATATAACGAGATGACTGCCAATGATATGGTTGTTACCGATCTCAACGGCAATGTTGTCGAGGGCACATTAACCCCATCAATGGATACTCCGACTCACCTGGCTCTTTACAAGGCTTTTCCCGGTATAGGAGGAGTAGTGCACACACATTCAACTCATGCCACTGCCTGGGCTCAGGCAGGCACTGCCATCCCGTGCCTCGGGACAACTCATGCTGATTATTTCTACGGTCCTGTGCCCGTGACAAGGAGGTTAACCATCAATGAAACTGAGAAAGACTATGAATACAATACCGGGCTGGTCATTGCCGAAGTCCTTGCAGGGAGAGACCCTCAGACCATGCCGGCTGTACTGGTGAACTCTCACGGCCCGTTTACCTGGGGCGTGACGCCTGCCATGGCCGTCCGTAATGCTGTCATTCTTGAGGAGATAGCACGTATAGCATCACTCACTGTCAGTATTGCCCCGCCCAATGAGATTGACAAACATCTCCTTGACAGGCATTACCTCAGGAAACACGGCAGTAGTGCGTACTACGGCCAGAAGAAGTAAAACACAAATCAATAATTTCATGCGTAAGTTTTCTGTTGGAGTAGATTTCGGAACCCTCTCGGGAAGGGCTGTTATGGTGGATGTGAGTAACGGTGAAGAAGTGGCTGTCGCTGTTCATGAATACACTCACGGAGTAATGGACGAGAAATTGCCTGACGGCACTCCCCTTGGAGTAGATTGGGCACTGCAGCACCCTCAGGATTACCTCGATGTATTCCATATAACAATTCCGCAGGTTATGAAACTGGCTTCAGTCAGCCCTGAGCAGATCGTTGGAGTAGGCATTGACTTTACAGCATGCACCATGCTCCCCGTTGAGGCGGACGGAACACCCCTGTGCTTCCTTGACAAATACAAAAACAGACCCAATGCCTGGGTTAAGCTGTGGAAACATCACTCAGCGCAGGATGAAGCAAACAAGCTCAATGCCATTGCAAAAAAAAGAGGCGAAAAATTCCTGAGCCGCTACGGAGGCAAAATTTCATCAGAATGGCTTATACCCAAAATCTGGCAGACAGTTGATGAAGATCCTGAAATATATGATGCGGCAGCACGCTTTATTGAGGCAGCTGACTGGGTGATATGGCAGCTGACGGGCATAGAAACACGTAATACCTGTACGGCAGGTTACAAGGCTATATGGCATAAACATGACGGATATCCTTCAAATGAATTTTTCAAGGCACTGCATCCGAAAATGGAGAACCTGGTAGATGAGAAGCTCTCACAACATCTTCTTCCTGTGGGAACAAAAGCAGGAACAATATCCGCCGCTGCAGCAAAACTCACCGGCCTGAAAGAAGGCACAGCAGTGGCAGTGGCCAATGTCGACGCGCATGTATCAATACCCGCAGTGGGGATAACATCTTCAGGCAAAATGCTGGCTATCATTGGTACGTCGACATGTCATATGCTGCTGGGCGATATTGAGAAAGAGGTCCCGGGCATGTGCGGCGTCGTGGAGGACGGGATCATTGAGGGCTTCTTTGGATATGAGGCAGGACAGAGCTGTGTGGGTGATCACTTCCAGTGGTTCGTTGAAAACTGTTCCCCTGCAGAATATAAGGCTGAAGCTGAACACAGGAAAACAGATCTGTATGCGCTTCTTACGGAAAAAGCATCAGCTCTTAAACCTGGAGAGAGCGGACTGGTTGCATTAGACTGGTGGAACGGTAACAGGTCGGTACTTGTTGATGTCGACCTTACAGGCATGATGCTGGGTATGACCCTGGCAACAAAGCCGGAGGAGATATACCGTGCACTGATTGAGGCGACTGCCTATGGCACGAGAATGATCATTGATACATTTGAGGAAAATGGCGTACCCGTGAAAGAATTTTATGCTGCCGGCGGTATTGCAGAGAAAAATCCGTTTGTGATGCAGATCTATGCAGATGTTATAAACAGGGAAATAAAGATCTCCGGCAGTCCGCAGACCCCGGCACTCGGGTCGGCAATGTTCGGTGCAGTGGCAGCAGGCAAAAAGGCCGGAGGTTTTGATACAATACAGGAAGCCGCCGCAGCAATGGCAAAGGTCAGGGATTACACTTATAAGCCAATCCCACCCAATGTTGCTGCTTATAAAAAGCTATATGCGGAATACAAAATACTGCATGACTACTTTGGCCGGGGTGCCAATGACGTCATGAAGAGGCTGAAGGACATTAAAAAAGAGGTCAGGGGATGAAAATCATTTCTGGACTATTGCTTTTGTTTCCTGTTATTTTCGCGGCATGCCGGAATAACAATACAGGTAATAATGTGACAGTCTGGCTTGAAACTCCTGCCCCCGGAGATGTTCGTATCACAGATAATTTCTGGAGCCCGAAGATCAGCCTCAACAGGAATACCACCATACCATATGTTTTCAGACAGTGCGAGGAGACCGGCCGCATAGATAATTTCGCGATTGCCGGAGGGCTTAAGAAGGGCAAACACACTGGCGAGAGGTATAACGATTCTGATGTCTTTAAAATTATTGAAGGAGCCTGCTACTCCCTGATGGAGACTCCTGACCCTGCCCTGCGTCATTATGTCGACAGCCTTGTGACGCTGATTGCTGCAGCGCAGGAGGATGACGGATATCTTTATACCACCCGTACAATCGATCCTGTAAATATGGCTCCCGGAGCAGGAAGTGAAAGATGGACCAATGAACGTGTCAGCCATGAACTTTATAATGTCGGCCATATGTACGAGGCAGCTGTTGCCCATTATGAAGCAACAGGATCGAAAGCATTCCTTGATGTTGCACTGAAGAATACGGAACTTGTTAACAATGAGTTCGGATGGGGTAAAAGGGAAATAGCTCCAGGCCACCAGGAGATTGAAATCGGTCTTATAAAACTTTACAAGCTGACAGGTGATAAAAGATGGCTTGACCTGGCACAATTCTTTATTGATGTACGCGGCCGGCAAAGTAATTATGAACACAATCCGAAAGGTTCAAGATTTGAGGTTTATAATGATTCTATCTATTTCCAGATGCACAAACCGGTTCTTGAACAGACTGAGGCGGTGGGTCATGCAGTCAGGGGCGCCTATATGTACACTGCCATGGCTGACCTCTCCGAGGCTACTGGTTATAACAGGTACCTGTTGGCATCACAAAAAATATGGGATGATGTCGCCGGTCGAAAGATATATATCACAGGCGGTATAGGGTCAAAAGAGCAGGGCGAAGCATTCGGTGAGCCTTTTGAGCTTCCCAACATGACAGCCTATACCGAGACATGTGCTTCAGTGGCCAATGTCTTCTGGAATAATCGTCTTTACCGGGCTAGCGGTGAGGGGAAGTACCTTGATGTGCTTGAACGCACTCTTTATAACGGTCTTATCTCAGGCATAGGCAGCGATGGGTGCCACTTCTTTTACCCTAACCCGCTTGAGTCTGACGGCAGCTTTGAGCGTGCAGGATGGTTTGACTGCTCGTGCTGCCCGGTCAACATAGCCCGCTTCATGCCTGCCTTGAAACAGTATATCTGGTCCGAATCAGGTGACGGTGTGAATGTTAACCTTTTTATCGGGTCGGAAGCACGGCTTAATACCTCCGCAGGGGAAGTCTTCCTGAAACAGACAACTGATTACCCATGGAAGGGAGAGGTCCGGATCAATGTTGATCCTGATACCCAAGGCAGCACATTCAAGCTCCGGATACGCATCCCTGGCTGGACCGGCAATGAGCCTATCGCAGGCGGACTGTACAGATACAAAACACCTGCCAGCAAAGAATTAGGAATAAAAGTGAACGGGAAGAAAATGCTGCCGAAGAACGTGAAAGGCTTTGCCGTTATTGAAAGGAACTGGAGAAAGGGTGATGTGGTTGATATCAGCCTGCCCATGGAACCGAGATTTATCACAGCAAGGAAGGAAGTGAAAGCAGACAGCGGACGGGTCGCCCTGGGTTTTGGCCCCATGGTCTACTGCCTTGAGGAGGCAGACAATGGTAAGGTCAGAGAGGTCAGAGTTGACCCCGAAACCAGAGTTGATATTGTTTATGATGATGGAAACCCCTCAGCTGCAGTGACACTGGTGTTTGAGGCTGAGATGC
The DNA here is from genome assembly GCA_017882245.1 of Bacteroidales bacterium. Classification (GTDB taxonomy): domain Bacteria; phylum Bacteroidota; class Bacteroidia; order Bacteroidales; family VadinHA17; genus SR-FBR-E99. The sequence goes on from JADGPV010000029.1 coordinate 9,305, forward strand.
CTGATGGCTCAGTGAAAAAGGTCAGAGCAATACCTTATTACTATTGGGCCAACCGGGGCAAAGGTGAAATGATAGTCTGGATGAAAAGAAAATAAAAATGTCATGTATAGAGTAAGTGCGTTAACCCTTGCCGTAGCGGCAATTCTGCTGATCCTTGTATCTTCATGTTCAAAGGAAAAGAATGAGGAGAATTATCCTATACAGCCTGTGCCTTTCACTTCTGTTAAAATGACAGATAATTTCTGGGCGCCACGGATAAAGAAAAACCATGAAGTTACTATCCCGATCGCTTTTGGATACTGTGAATCAACCGGAAGAGTCAAAAATTACGAAATAGCAGGAGGACTCGATACAGGAGCCTTTCAGACGATATATCCCTTTGATGATTCTGACGTTACTAAGATCATAGAAGGAGCAAGCTATTCATTGCAAACTTTTCCTGATCCCGTGCTTGAGGCATACGTCGATACCCTGATTTATAAAATAGGTCTTGCTCAGGAAGATGACGGTTATCTCTACACAAACCGCACCATTGCGGAAAAAGGCTACGGCAAGCTCCATGAGTGGGCCGGAGAAAAAAGATGGGAAAAAGATAACGAGCTCAGTCATGAACTCTACAACCTCGGTCACCTTTATGAAGCTGCTGTAGCCTATTACCAGGCGACAGGCAAGAGAGAGCTCCTTGATATTGCGATCAAATCAGCGGATCTTGTTGATCATGATATGGGGTGGGACGCGTTTGTCACCTATCCCGGGCATCAGGTTATTGAAATGGGGCTTGTGAAACTCTACAGGGTAACAGGTGAAAGAAAATATCTGGACCTTGCTAAGTTCTTTCTCGATGCCAGGGGAACACTCCCCGACGGCGAAGAATACAATCAGGCTAACAAGAAGGTTATAGATCAGACAGAAGCTGTCGGGCACGCAGTGAGGGCAACCTACATGTATTCCGGCATGGCCGATGTAGCTGCCATACTTAAAGACAAAGACTATATCAATGCTATTACAAAGATATGGGAGGATATTGTTTACAGGAAGATCTATATCACGGGCGGTATTGGCGCCAGCGGTGGTAATGAGGGATTTGCGGAGCCCTATAACCTGCCTAATATGTCAGCATACTGCGAGACATGCGCATCAATCGGGGATATCTTTTTTAATCACCGGATGTTCTCGATAAAGGGCGATAGTAAGTACTTTGATGTTCTAGAAAAAACTCTTTACAACGGAGCGTTGTCAGGTGTTAATCTGGCCGGAGACAGATTTTTCTATCCCAATCCCTTAGAATCCAGTGGAAAGTATGAAAGATCACCGTGGTTCGGATGCGCCTGTTGCCCTTCAAACATCGCCCGTTTTATTCCTGCAATACCGGGCTATATATACAGCGTAACTGACAAAGACCTATACGTCAATCTTTTCGCGTCCAATAATGCTTATATAACTTTCGGGAAAAATCATGTCAGGGTGACCC
>JADGPV010000003.1 GCA_017882245.1 Bacteroidales bacterium
AATATCATTAATTAATATTTTTGTTCCCAATCATTAATAAATGCATAGAGTATTTATCATAATATCACTGCGTCTACTGTCAGGAATTCATACATCAGGATGAGAATGGCGCATAGATTAGAGTTAGATGATAACCGTTCTCAGAATATACAGAGGGCGGTTTTTTGTTTGTTTAAAAAACATTCTTAAAGAAACCAGTATGGAACGACCTCAAAATCAAGGATTATACAGAAATGAGTTTGAACATGGAAGCTGCGGGATAGGCTTTGTGGCTCATCTTAAGGGGGAGAAATCACACACTATTATAAGCCAGGGTCTTGACATACTCAGGAACATGACACACAGGGGTGCCGAGGGCGCTGACAGTAAGACAGGCGACGGTGCCGGTATTATGATACAAGTGCCACGCGATTTCTATTTGATACAAGGCTATAACTTACCTCGGGAAGGCAGGTATGGTACGGGACTGATTTTTCTTCCCCGGGACACTGCGGAGGCATCAAGATGTGAAGAACTGCTCGGATCATTTGCTGCAGAAGAAGGAGTAACGATTATCGGTTACAGGGACGTTCCCCGGAATAATTCAGTCCTGGGTGAGATATCAGGGGCAACAGAACCTTTTATTAAACAAGTATTTATGAAAGCGGATCTTCAGCAGGAAGACCTGGAACGCAAATTATATATTATCAGAAAACGGACTGAAAAGGCGGTACGCGAGTCCGACCTGAAAAACAAAAGTTTTTTTTATATTCCGAGCCTGTCGACAAGTGTACTTGTTTACAAAGGTATGCTCACATCCGTTCAGTTAAGGGAGTATTATTCTGACCTTACTGATGAGCGGATGCAAAGTGGTATTGCCATGGTACATTCGAGGTTCAGCACCAACACCTTCCCAAGATGGGACCTGGCCCAGCCATTCCGTTTCCTGGGACATAACGGGGAGATCAATACTATAAAGGGAAACCGACTGTGGATGGAAGCCAGAGAATCTATTCTGAGATCAGAAAAACTGGGAGATCTTTCCAGGATCTATCCTCTTATAGAACCAGGTATGAGCGATTCAGCTTCCCTTGACAACGTTCTTGAGTTCCTCATAATGAGTGGCAAGAGCATCCCGTATGCAATGGCAATATTAATTCCAGAATCAATCAATGCCAAGAATCCCATTCCGGGGGAGCTCCGTGACTTTTATCATTATTATTCAACCATTATGGAGCCATGGGACGGACCGGCCTCTCTTATCTTTTCAGATGGGAGATATATCGGAGGCATGCTGGACCGGAACGGGCTGAGACCCTCAAGATATCTGATAACTGCCAATGACCTGATTGTAATGGGTTCTGAAGCTGGAGTTCAGGCATTTCCGCCTGACCAAATTCGGGAGAAAGGAAGGTTGAAACCGGGTAAAATGATGCTGATTGATACGAAAGAGGGGAAGATACTTTATGATGAGGAACTGAAAGAAAAATTGGCTGCAGAATTTCCTTACGGGAAATGGATTACACAAAATATATTAAATCTCGAGGAGATCGAGACAGGCCATCTGGAAACTCCGGAACTGGGTTCGGTGTACGACAAATACTTAACATCATTCAATTACTCTGAAGAAGATATTGAAAAGATAATCAGGGAGATGGCTGCTACCGGCAAAGAGCCGATAAGTTCAATGGGAAATGATGTTCCGTTGGCTGTACTGTCAGAAAAGCCTTATCGCCTCTTTAATTACTTCAAGCAGCATTTCGCTCAGGTAACCAATCCTCCTATTGATCCTATCAGGGAAGAACTGGTGATGACTCTTTCAGGATATCTCGGATCGCTACAGCAAAACCTCCTTGATGAGAGCCCTGATCATGTAAAGATGGTAAGATTCAGGAACCCGGTTATCTCGAACACCTACTTCCAGATTGTTAAGAATTTGAGATATAAAGGTTTTTCGGCTGCAAGTCTTAAAATGCACTTTGAAGCAGACAAAGGTGCTGAAGGGCTACGCTGCGCAATCGACAGGTTATGCCATGATGCAGAACAAGCGGTTGATGAAGGCAAAAACTACATAATCATTTCTGATCGCGGCATCGATAAGAACACAGCACCTATCCCTTCATTGATAGCTGTCTCTGCTGTACATCACCACCTTATAAAGACACGGAAGAGGATGCAGATAGATATAGTGGTCGAATCTGCAGAACCGCGGGAGGTAATGCACTTTGCTCTTCTCTTCGGCTATGGAGCCAGCATAGTCAATCCTTACATGGTCTTCGCCATAATTGACCGGATGGTCAGGGAGAAGGCTCTGCAGCTTGATTATCAGAAGGCTGAGGAGAATTATATCAATTCAATACAGAAAGGCTTGCTGAAGATCATGTCAAAAATGGGTATAAGCACGCTCCGGAGTTACAGGTCTTCACAAATATTCGAAGCTGTGGGGATACATCCTGATGTAACAGAAAAATATTTTGAGGGCACCGTATCAAGAATAGGGGGGATTGGGCTGAGCGAAATCGCTGAGGAAGTTCTTTTTCCTCATAGACGCGCATTTGCTGAAGAGCGGCAGCCTGATGTACTGACAGAAGGTTTATATTCTTACCGCAGGCACGGTGAAAAGCACGCATGGAATCCTGAGATTATTGCGCTTCTCCAGTGGAGTACGCGTACGGGAGACAGAAACATCTTCAGGGCGTATACTCAAAAAGCCAATGATAATGCAGCCCGTCCTTTGTTTATAAGAGACCTGGTCAGGATCAGGAAGAATAACATTCCCATCGACGAGGTTGAGCCTGCTGAAAATATAATGAAGAGATTTGTGACGGGAGCCATGTCTTATGGATCAATCAGCAAAGAAGCTCATGAATGCCTTGCCATTGCCATGAATCGTATAGGTGGACGAAGCAATACCGGTGAAGGGGGCGAGGACCCGTCGAGGTTTAAACCGCGTGGGGATGGAGACAGCGTCAGAAGCGCTATCAAGCAGGTCGCCAGCGGACGGTTCGGTGTAACAACGGAATACCTTGTCAATGCAGATGAGATCCAGATAAAAATTGCCCAGGGAGCAAAACCGGGAGAAGGCGGACAATTGCCCGGGCATAAAGTTGACCGGATCATTGCAAAAACCCGGTACTCAATTCCGGGAATAACACTGATATCGCCCCCTCCGCACCATGATATTTATTCCATTGAAGACCTTGCACAATTGATATTCGACCTGAAGAATGTTAACCCCGGCGCCAGGATAAGTGTAAAACTGGTTTCAGAAACAGGTGTGGGAACAATTGCTGCAGGAGTTACTAAAGCCGGCGCTGATCTGATTACAATTTCAGGTTTCGAGGGAGGCACGGGTGCATCCCCTGCTTCATCCATAAAACATGCAGGACTGCCGCTTGAGCTTGGCCTGGCTGAAACACAGCAGACTCTGGTGATGAATAACCTTCGCCGGAAAGTTATGCTGCAGGCAGATGGTCAGATAAAAACCGGAAGGGATGTGGTAATTATGGCAATGCTTGGCGCTGAGGAATACGGATTTGCCACTGCCGCCCTGATTGTTCTTGGTTGCGTCATGATGCGGAAATGCCATCTGAACACCTGTCCTACCGGCGTGGCAACACAAAACCCGGAGCTCAGAAAACGTTTCATGGGTAAGGCTGAAAATCTTGTTACATTCTTCCGGTTTCTCGCAGAAGATGTCCGTGAACATCTTGCAGAGATGGGGTTCAGAAGACTTGATGAAATTATCGGTCGTAGTGACCTTCTTGAACGGGATCCGGGGGTAACTCACTGGAAAACACAAAATATAGATCTCACGTTGCTGCTCAGAATACCTGACGAAGCACGCGTGAATCCGATACACTGTACTGAGAAGAATGTAAATAAATTAGAAGGGGTTCTTGACTCAGGCCTGCTTGATGAAGCAGAAAAAGCTATCTTGGAAAAGAGCCCTGTAGAGATATGCAGGTCAATACGGAATATTGACAGGTCTGTCGGGGCCATGCTCTCAGGCAGAATAGCTGCATTATACGGCTCATCCGGTTTGCCTGAAGGGACCATTAAGTGCAGGTTTACCGGTTCCGCAGGTCAGAGTTTCGGAGCATTCCTCACAGCTGGAACTGAATTTTACCTTGAAGGTGAATCCAATGACTATCTTGGCAAAGGTCTTTCTGGCGGACGAATTATTGTCGTGCCTCCGCAAGAATCAGTGTTCGAGGCTGACAGGAATATAATAATAGGGAACACAGTGCTTTATGGTGCAACCGGAGGAGAAATATTTATTTCAGGCATTGCCGGGGAGAGGTTTGCTGTGCGCAACAGCGGCGCCGTTGCCGTTGTGGAAGGCACCGGCAATCACTGCTGTGAATATATGACCGGAGGAAGGGTTGTTGTACTTGGGAAAACAGGCAGCAACTTCGCTGCGGGTATGAGTGGCGGGATAGCTTATGTCTTTAATGCAGATGGAGATTTTGACTATTACTGTAATATGGGCATGGTCGAGTTATCCCTGGTTGAAGATCACAGCGATGTCAGCGAACTTACATCCCTGATATCAAACCACTACCGGTACACAGGCAGTAAAAAAGCAAAAATGATCCTTGATGAACCGGCGCAGTTTATCCCTAAGTTCATCATGGTCACTCCGTATGATTATAAGAAAGTACTTGAGGAGCAGAAACTTGAAGAGATCAGGAGGAAGCTGGCAAACGTGGAAATGGATGTGGAAATGGGCACAGGTTATTAAATATTAAAGATAAAACGATGGGTGACATAACAGGATTCTTAAAGATAAAAAGAAAAGAAGCAGGAAACAGACCTGTTGTCGAGAGGATATACGACTTCAGCGAGGTTGAACAGATACTTAATAGCGAAGACCGCATTCTTCAGGCTGCCAGATGCATGGATTGCGGTGTACCTTTTTGCCACTGGAACTGCGCTGTCGATAATTTAATTCCTGAATGGAATGACCTCCTGTTCCGAGGAGACTGGAAGGCTGCTTACAGGAGGCTTAGTGCCACAAATAATTTTCCTGAGTTTACAGGAAGGATATGCCCTGCGCCGTGCGAACACAGCTGCGTTCTGAATATTCAGCTGGAGAGTGTAACAATAAGGGAAAATGAAGTCGCTATTGTAGAAAAAGCGTTTTCTGAAGGATATATTAAGCCCATTCCACCCACAAACAGAACAGGCAAAAAAATTGCCGTGATAGGAAGCGGCCCATCGGGTATGGCAGCTGCTGATTTGCTTAATAGGGCTGGACATGAAGTGACTCTTTTTGAAAAGGAAGCCAAAGCAGGAGGACTACTCAGATATGGTGTTCCGGATTTCAAGCTAAGCAAAGCAGTGATTGACAGGCGGCTGGATTTAATGGTGAAAGAAGGTGTGAGTATCAGGACCAATATGAATATTGGAACCGATATTTCAGTTCAGAATATTGTAAATCAATATGATGCCATATGTATTGCAATTGGCTCAGCCATGCCTCGTGACCTTATGATAGAGGGGAGAGCTCTTAATGGCATCCATTTCGCCCTTGATTTTCTTGTTGCACAAAACAAAATCAACGGAGGAGAATCTGTCGATACCGCATTGCCTTTAAATGCAAAAGAGAAAAGAGTGGTGGTGATCGGAGGAGGAGACACCGGCTCTGACTGCGTGGGAACGGCGATACGTCAGAAAGCCTCAGGTGTAACCCAGATTGAGATTTTGCCAAAGCCGCCCATGGTCAGAACTCCTGACAATCCATGGCCTTTTTATGCAAAAGTAATGAAGACAACAACGTCGCATGAAGAGGGATGTGAAAGGATATGGTCGGTATCCACGGCGAGGTTTACCGGAGCTGAAGGCAATGTTACAGGAGTGGAGATTGAAGATGTGGAATGGCAGATGACAGAACCAGGATGTTCAATGAACATTATTCCTGATACCCGCAGAATAATTGAGGCGGATCTGGTGCTATTGGCACTTGGGTTTGTTCACCCGGTCTCTGATGGATTGGTCGATGAACTATGCGTGGAACTCGATGTCCAAAAAAATATCAAAACAGAAAAAGGTCATGCAACCAGCATTCCAAAAGTGTTTGCTGCAGGAGATGCTGTAAGCGGAGCCAGCCTTGTTGTCCGGGCAATAGCCTCGGGCAGGAGGGCGGCAATAGAGATAGACCGGTTTCTGAGGTTGCCTTCGGATGATGGCTCAGGTTAAAATTTATAAGCTTCTTTCAAATGACTTTTAATAGTTATATTTAAGTCATAGATCCTCGAAAAAGCAAGGCTTTTTCGAGACGGTAGGTAGTAGTGAGATGAAGACAGTGCGGATTATAATAGTATCAGCAATTTTAATTTTTGGCATTGCCGCTGATGTGTCAGGGCAGGCCAAAAGCCCGAAACGCGGCATTTGCGGCGATGCATCACCGCAGGATCTGGCCATCCTGGCCCCCGCGATCTCCTGGTATTACGACTGGGGAGTGGCACCTCCGACAGTGTCTCAGGGACAACTTTCAGGGATCGAGTGGGTGCCGATGTGCTGGGGTGCCGTTAACCCCGGAGATGTAGCAGGGATTGAATCCAGGATACCGGCAGGCAGCATTTATCTCCTTGGCTTTAACGAGCCAAACTTTCAATCGCAGGCAAACCTGACACCTGCACAGGCTGCTTCAATGTGGCCAAACCTCGAAAAAATTGCTGCAGACAAAGGACTGGAGCTTGTAAGCCCTGCCGTAAACTGGTGCGGCGGTTGTGTTGACGGAGTCACCAATGATCCGGTCGACTGGCTCGATAAGTTCTTCGCAGCATGCCCCGGCTGCAAGGTTGACTATATCGCAATACACAGCTATGCCCCCAGTTCAGAAGCCTTACGCAGCTACCTGGATAAATTCAGAAAATATAACAAACCTCTGTGGATAACTGAGTTTGCTCCCTGGGATCCGCCCAAGCCTGATTATGACGGGGTAGTAAAGTATATGAAAGAAGCTATTGCAATTCTTGAGAATGACCCTGCTGTTTACAGATACTCATGGTTTGCCACACGGGTTGGCATTAATCCGGATATAAGCCTGCTTGGAGCAAACGGAACTCTGACAAAGCTGGGTCAGCTCTATTCCTATATGGCATTTCAGGGGCTGGCCTCCGATCTGCCGCCTGTGGCAATGGCAGGAATGGATATATATCTTAATCAGCCTGCCTCAAGTGCAACCCTGGACGGATCAGTGTATGACGCCAACGGAGATATCCCGGTCATAGCATGGACACAGGCGAGCGGTCCCAATACCGCCACATTCAGCAATAGTGCATTCATTCAGCCAACAGTATCAGATCTTATCCAGGGCACATATATATTCACGATTACCGCAACTACCAATGGCAAAACCGATTATGATGAGGTATCGGTTATTGTCGGCCCTCCCAATATTGCCCTCGGCAAGCCGGCAGCAGCTTCATCGGTTGAAAATGCCTCAACGCCTGCCTCGGCAGTAAACGACGGAAACATGAACACCCGCTGGTCATCGGCGTTCTCTGATCCGCAATGGATAAGAATTGATCTGCAGTCTGTTTACAATATAACAGGCGCAAGAATTTTCTGGGAGTCGGCTGCAGCAAAGAGTTTTGAAATTCAGGTTTCCGAGAATGCAACAGCATGGACCAGGGTGTTTTTCACATCCAGTGGCGACGGAGGTACTGATAATTTTTCATTTACAGCATCTGCAAGATACATCAGGATGTACTCTACTGCCAGAACCTCCCAATACGGGAATTCAATTTACGAGTTCGAGGTATTCGGAACATTACAAACCGGAATTGAAGATCAGTACGTTGCGAAAACATTTTCGGTATACCCAAATCCGGCAACGGGGAATATGGTGCATATTTCATTCAGCGGTGACTGGGCTGGTGAGGATGCAATTTTGTCAGTCAGCAGTATTTCCGGCCAGGTGATTTGCACGGAAACAGTACAGGTATCAGATGAAAAGGCCGTAGACATTATGTTACCGCTGAATGACCCCCTGAAATCAGGCATCTATGTCATAACAGTCAAGGGCAGGAATATCACAAGACATACCAAGCTGGTCGTAAAGTAGCAGCATTAAGAAAAAGCTTAAATTTAAATTAAGAATAATCCGGATAATAAAATGGAAACACCATTATTAAGGGACCCGGGCACTCCTCCTTCCGATGAAATACTGAAAGGTGTTTTGAGGGGCAGCTATTCTGCGTATGAGGAAACGATAAAAACAATCACTGGTCCGGAATACGGACTGATACCGCAATGGAATTTCTACAGGGACGGTAAGGCCTGGTTATGCAAAGTGTGTTATAAAAAGAAGACTGTCTTCTGGCTGTCAGTGTGGGAAGGGTATTTCAAAACAGCATTTTATTTCGTGGAGAGGCATTGCCCGGGAGTGCTTGACCTTGACATAGATAAAAGCATCAAGGAAGATCTTAAATCTAGCAAACCGTTCGGAACATTATTTCCTGTAAGAATTAGTATCCGGCGGAAGGAGCAGATCAGTGATTTGCTGAAGGTCATTGAGTATAAAAAGAGCCTGAAATAAGCTATATTTCATGCGGTCATGCAGTCAGTTAGGTGCCGGGGGCATAAACGACGCCCAGGTTGGGCGTCGCTACAAATTGCCCTTCATATTGTTTCCTGCCCTGTGCTCATTGCTCCAAGCCCCATGCCCTGTCTTACAGATCATTGATCACCGCTCTGAGGCCGAGATAAACAGGCGGCATACTCACCCCGAATGCGCTCTCATATACTTCCATCGCAACTCCCAGGGCAGAAGGATCACTGATTTCAGAGGTGAACACCCTTTTATCAGTCAATCGCGAAGCCAGCGACCGTACAAATGTATCATTCCTTGCAAAACCACCTGAAATGTACACCACTTCAGTCTTATCGTCGGACGCAAGGACCAGCCTGAAAGACTCCATGCATACATCAACGAGGTCAAATATGAGCTGGTGATAAGCGTCAGCAAAAGTGAGGAACTGAGACAGATTCACTTCATTGTCAACATAGCCGGCAGGAATTCCATTGCGAAAGAAAATTCTGCCCTGTTTGTTTGCCAGCATCCTCCAGAGCTGTTTGCTCTTGATTGTAATTGTTTTATAAAGTTCATCAGTTACTCCGTACCGCTCTTTCAGTCTTTTCAGATTTAAATCGTGTACATGTCCCAGGAAGAAACGTGAATATTTCACCAGGTTTTGATTAACGCTCATGAAGCATAAAAAGTCACCCCGCAGTTGCTCTGCAGTCAGGGGCTCCTTGTTGAAAGGATTCATGAAGACACACCAGTTGCCTGCTGCAATAAGGATGAATTGCTCTTTCGTGCCTTTCAGGTATGGAACGAGTACAGCAGCGCTGTCGGCCATACCGGTGCCGGTAATAAAATTATAGCCTTCAAATCGAAGATGCACAAGGGCTGACCCGTAGGCAGTGAAGTTCAGCGCCTTAATGATGTATATTCTGTCTTTGATGACCGCTGCCAGTACCGATTTCATCCAAGTTTCAATCGCTTCAAAATCATCACAGGGTAAGCCATGGTCATCATAAGATTCGTCGAATTTTTTTTCTTCGACATAGACCGGATTTAGCCCTGAATCAAAAAGGAAAAACTTTTTGGTGGTTTTGCCAATATCAAATATTGCTATCACTTCCATGGACGCTGGAAATTAATCAATTGCGGCCTGACCCTTTCAATATTCAAATATAGGCATTGAAACAGTAATAAAAGCGAAACTGAAGGTATGATCATCTTCAAACTTTTGGTAAATTACGGCAATAAATCGTAAATTTATATAAGTATGCGGGCCAGTTACAACTGGACATTTCTTATCACCGTATCTCTTGTAACTGCAATGGGCGGTTACCTGTTCGGTTTTGACTTTGCAGTTATTACAGGCGGACTGCCGTTCCTTCGTGCTGCTTTTGGGCTGGATTCTTTCTGGGAGGGATTTACAACCGGGACTCTTGCTCTCGGGTGTATTGCGGGATGCCTCTTTGCAGGAAGCTTCGCTGATAAATATGGTCGCAGGCCGGGATTGCTTTTCGCGGCATCGGTTTTTTGCATCTCATCACTGGCCATGGCTCTTGCTCCGAATTTACCCTTCTTCCTTACAGGGCGATTTTTTGCAGGTACCGGGGTAGGCATGGCATCAATGTTATCTCCAATGTACATTGCGGAAGTCTCACCTCCGGAAGTGAGAGGCCGCATGGTGACCATCAACCAGCTTACCATAGTGCTGGGACAGGTGATCACCCATTTTGAGAATTTTCAACTGCGCAATACGGGTCCCGACGCCTGGCGGTGGATGTTCGGTCTGGGAATGGTGCCTTCGCTTCTATTCCTTATCGGAGTCTTTTTTGTTCCGGAGAGTCCGCGATGGCTTCTGAGGGCTGGTCGCGAGGCCGATTCCCGGGAGGTGCTTGAACGTATCGGGAATAATGATTTTGTAGAAAATACAGTTGCAGCTATCCGGCAGACCCTGCATGGTGAAACAAAAACAAATTTCCGTTCTGCATTCCGGAAAGCAGTTCTTCCGGTTATGATCATTGGCATTTGTCTGGCCGTGTTCCAGCAGTTTTGCGGAATAAATGTCGTATTCAATTATACAACAAATATCTTTAAGAGTGTCGGCGCCAGCTCTAGCGAACAGCTTCTGCAGGCAGTATACATAAGCCTGGTAAACCTTGTATTCACACTGGTTGCCATGACCCTGGTGGATAAATGGGGAAGAAAATCCCTGATGCTCATAGGAGCAGGCGGCTTAGCGATACTCTACATTGTTATAGGCTATATTCTTTTCAGGGGTTCAGGGACGGGGTTATCAGTGTTCATCTTAATGGCTATCGGGGTTTATGCAATGTCCCTTGCACCACTGACATGGGTGCTGATCTCGGAGATATTCCCTAATCAGATCAGGGGAGTGGCGACATCTGTTGCGGTAATCAGCCTATGGCTTGCATATTTTGTTCTGGTGTTTACATTTCCAATGATAGAAAAACATTTTGGGGATGCTGTTGCATTCTGGGCTTATTCAGTGATCTGCGTTTTTGGCTTCATGTTCATATGGAAAAAACTCCCTGAAACGAAAGGCAAATCTCTTGAAGCAATTGAGAGCGAATTTGCAAAGCATTGATCAGACTTATACCAGGCTAGAATGAACTCAAGGGAACGGTTAATACAAACTATAAATCACAGGGAACCTGACCGCCTGGTTGTAGATGTTGGCGCAGGAGGTCAGACCGGGATGGGAGTATGCGCCGTTCATAACCTTCGTAATGCTTTATTCGGGGATACGGGGTATCGGGTTAAAGTCACAGAGCCCTATCAGATGCTTGGTGAGGTGGATGAAGAACTGCGCAAAAAACTGCACCTGGATGTTGTGGGGATCAATGGCCCGAATAATATGTTTGGCTTCAGGAATGAAGGGTGGAAGCCATTTATTATGCCTGACGGAACCGTTGTTGATGTGCCCGGCGACTTTAATTATACCAGGCATGACGACGGATCCGTCTATATGTACGCTGAGGGAGATATAAGGGTAAATCCACGCGCTAAAATGTCGGGTGGAGGATATTTCTTTGATGCCATTGAAACAGGTAATACCGCGGATTATGATAACCTTGATCCGGCAGATAATACCGAAGAATTTACTGTGCTGTCCTCTGAAGATGTTGAATTCTTCGCAAGGCAGGCAAGGAAAATATTCAATGAGACCGATTATGGTATTTATATGACTCTTCCGGGAATGGCGTTTGGAGATATAGCACTTGTACCTGCTCCCTGGATGAAGCATCCGAAAGGTATCAGGGGAATTGAGGAGTGGTATCTGGCAACTCTGGCATACCCCGATTATGTCAGGAAGGTATTCGAAAAACAGAGTGAAATAGCACTTAGGAAGATTGAGTTGCTGGCAAGGGCTGTTGGAGATCTTGTCCAGGTTGTGTTTGTCAGCGGTACTGATTTCGGGACCCAGACAGGGTTGTTTTCATCACCTGAGACTTACCGGGACCTTTATAAGCCTTATCAGAAAGCTGTAAATGACAGGATACATGAACTTACCGGCTGGAAGGTGTTCATTCACACTTGCGGTGCAATACGCGATATCATCCCCGATCTGATTGAAGCCGGCTTCGACATCCTTAATCCTGTTCAGATCTCAGCCGCGGGGATGGATCCTCAGCAGCTCAAGAAAGAATTCGGCAAGGACATTGTGTTTTGGGGTGGAGGCATAAACACACAAAAAACATTACCGTTCGGAACCCCTGATGATGTTTACCGGGAAGTGCGCAGAAACATCGATATTTTCAGTACAGGGGGAGGTTTTGTATTTAATACTGTTCATAACATCCAGAGCAACGTGCCTGTTGAGAATATCCTGGCCATGTTGAGGGCGCTCAATGATGCGAGAAAGATAGAATCTGATTTTTAATATATTTTGACATCCTAACACTATGACATATGAAACAGTTTCTTCCAAAAGGTAAACCGCCTTTGTATTTAATTTTACTGATCTGCTTTACTCTGCAAAGGTATGCATATGGCAGGGAAGTCAGAGAATTCGAACCGGGCTATGAGGTTAATGGTAATGTTCCCCAAACTCAGCTTGTTGTTAAAGGTGTCGTTGTCGACGAGACCGGTAATGCAATGCCTGAGGTCAATGTAGTTGAAAAAGGCACATTCAATGTTGATGTAACTGACAAGGATGGAGAGTATTCATTAAAAGTCAGTAAGCCTGACGCAGTTATTGTCTTTTCTTTTGTCGGGTATTCTACAAAAGAAATAGCCATAAACAACCAGGCTGTTATTGACATAAAAATGGAGCCCGAAACTTCACAGATCGGTGAAGTTGTAGTTGTAGGGTATGGTACTCAAAAAAAGGCCACTTTATCAGGTTCGGTTGCCACTGTTAAAGGAGCAGAAATAGTTCAGTCACCGGCACTCAATGTCACAAACTCCATTGCAGGCAAAATCTCTGGCCTGGTGGCAGTGGGCCAGAGCGGTGAACCGGGCGAGGATTACTCAACATTGTACATCAGGGGACGTAATACACTCAATAACAATTCCCCGTTGATTGTGATTGACGGTGTACCTAACCGGTCCCTGGAACGTATTGACCCTGCAACTATTGAGAATATTTCTGTGTTAAAAGATGCTTCAGCCGCAATTTATGGTTCTCAGGCAGCAAACGGTGTCATACTCGTAACCACAAAAAGAGGCAGCTCAGACAAACTTGTATTTGATGCCAGCTACACAATGGGGTTTACGCGGCCAACGAAAATCCCTGAATTGTGTAACTCAGCCGAATACGCAACCCTGGTAAATGAGGTCGATTATTATAATCTGCAAGGTCCGACTTATTCTCCTGCCGATATACAAAAATATAAAGACGGAAGTGATCTGTGGAGGTACCCAAACACTGACTGGTTTGCTGAAGTTCTGAAGCCATGGTCCATGCAGCAGAATGGAAACATTACCATGTCCGGAGGGAGTGAAAGGGTTCAGTCATTTGTGTCATTTTCAACGCGCAGCCAGGACGGGTTCTTTTATAAAAGTGCGAGCAAATATGCTCAGAATGACCTGCGCACCAATATAGATTTCAAATTAAGTGATCATATCAAACTTTCACTTGATGCAAGCTTGCGTCTTGAGCAGCGGGACGGTCCCACCGCGTGGTCGGCCAACATTTTCCGTGATCTGATGACCGCACTGCCAATTCAGGTTGCAGAATGGCCGAACGGCTTGCCCGGCCCTCCTCTTGATCCCACAACTCAGAATAACCCGCTTGTTCAGGCTACACCTACTGCCGGCGTCTCCCACAGCGATAATTATGTCATGAATTTCAACGCCAGACTTGAAGTCAGGATTCCGTGGGTTGACGGGTTGATATGGGCTACGACAGGTGCACTGGACAAGGGGATACTTTATTCCAAGTATTTTTCAAAGAAGTATGCTCTTTATAAATGGGACAGGGTCACTGTTGATGAATCTAATAATCCTGTTCTGATAGCTGCCCAGTATGGCGCATCGAATCTTCAACAGTCAATGAATGCCAGCAATGCATATCTCATAAATTCTATTCTCGATTATAAAAAGAACTTTAATGAGTTGCATAATGTCGGAATGGTTGCGGGATTTGAGGTTATAGAAAACAGCTCCAACTGGTTCTCTGCTGAAAGGAAGGACTTTGCCAACAGTTACCCGGAAGAGTTGAACTTTGGCAATGTCAACCAGCAATATGCCAATGGATCAAATCCCGGTATAAACCGGTGGTTGAATTTTTTTGGGCGTATCAACTACTCCTTTAAAGAAAAATATATTGCTGAATTCGTCTGGCGTTATCAGGGATCGAGTAAGTTTTCACCGGAGACACGCTGGGGCTTTTTCCCGGGTATATCTCTGGCATACCGTATTTCACAGGAAACATTTTGGGAAAACAGCGGACTGAACGACATAATTAACAGCCTTAAAATTCGCGGGTCATGGGGCAAAACGGGGAATGATCTTATTGAGCCCTATCAGTTTTATTCGTTGTACCAACTTAATTTTCTGGCATTTGTTACCGCTGACCAGGTCTACCACCAGGTTTACAATGAAAGCCAGGCAGGAAACACCAGGGCACAATGGGAAGAAGCGCATCAGTTCAATATCGGGCTTGACATGTCATTCTTAAAAAATAAACTGACTCTGACAACTGACTATTTTAATAATCTCAGAACAAAGATCCTCATTACGCAGACAGCCTCTGTTCCCACAATGACAGGAATGGCTTATATTTTACCGGATGTAAACCTGGGAGAAGTTCGTAATCAGGGATTTGACTTTGAGGTGACTTTTAATAACCAGGCTGATAAGTTCAACTACCATTTAAGTATGAACGGATGCTACGCTAAAAATAAAGTGCTGTTTTTTGATGAGGCTGAAGGGTATTCCCCGTGGCAGACTCAGACGGGTCACCCAATGTATTCAGGATTGTATTATGAAGCAATCGGTATTTTCGCCACAGCGGACGATCTGGATAAATATCCTCATTTTGACGAAGCCCGTACTGGTGATGTCATTTTTAAAGATATGAACGGCGACCTTAAAATAACCGGCGATGACATGACGCGGATATACAAAAGCTCTGTTCCTACTTTTACCGGCGGATTAAGCATTTCATGTGATTATCAGGGGTTTGACCTAGCAATAATGTTTCAGGGTCAGGCAGGCGCGGTACGCTATATACAGGATCTTGGCGGGAAAGGCAATCAAAACTGGCTCAAATCTTTTTATGATAACCGGTGGACAGAAAGCAATCCCTATACAGGGTATCCCAGGACCTTTAACAGGAACGATGAATACTGGGTGAGTTCTGTTAACCCGAATACCTTCTGGTTGCATAAAACGGATTTCATCCGGTTAAAAAACCTGGAAATCGGTTACACCCTTCCGTCAGAATGGACAAAACGGATAAATATCCAGAACGTCCGCATACATGCAGGCGGAATGAATCTGTTAACATGGTCTCCAGACTTTAAGGACTATGA
The DNA here is from genome assembly GCA_017882245.1 of Bacteroidales bacterium. GTDB lineage: Bacteria > Bacteroidota > Bacteroidia > Bacteroidales > VadinHA17 > SR-FBR-E99. The sequence continues at coordinate 15,511 of JADGPV010000003.1, forward strand.
TCCTGAACTGGAACCCAAAGGTGACGGTTTTGCAGGGCAAGGATATCCGTTGCAGAAAGTTATAACAGCAGGTTTATCAATCAAGTTTTAAACTGAAACACCATGAGACGAATAATTACTTTTATAACACTCTCCGTTTTTCTGGCATGTGTCTCCTGTGAGAACTTTCTGGATACTCAGCCCGGAGACCAGTATGATGATGCAACAATATGGAATAATGCAGGATTAGTTGAAGATTTCCTGTACGGCATCTATCAGGGAGTTCCATATCCTTATCAGTGGTACACATGTGCATCACTTGTTGATGAAGCTGTGCCTGTTCAGAATGATGGAGTAGTAAGACGTGTGCTGACCAGTACAATGTCGCCCGAAGAGCAGGCTGCCTTTACGGACAACTGGGCCAACGCCATGGATAATTGGTGGTGGGGCAAGGCTTATTCCAATATAAGGGAGTGCAATCTCTTCCTGTCAAAGATTGAAACAGCAAATATACCCGATGAGGCTGTGCGTCAGCAATTTATCGGTGAGGTACATTTTCTGCGGGGATATTTTTATTATGTCTTAATGGCACAGTATGGCGGTGTGCCATTGATTGATTATGTTGTAAATGTTGGTGATAATTACAATATTCCGAGGAACACTTTTGAAGAAACCATAAATTTTATAATCAGGGACCTTGATGATGCTGTTGCAGATGGCAGGTTGGAAGCTCAGACTGATAAGACAAGAGCGACAGCAGCAGCAGCGCTGGCATTAAAATCGCGTGTTCTGTTATATGCCGCCAGTGATCTGCATCAGAATTACGGCAGCTATACATCAGGCTATATGCACCCCGAGCTGGTTGCATATATCAGCGGTGACAGGGTCGCCTTGTACCAGGCCGCCAAAGATGCCGCCCAGTCTGTCATGGATATGGGTATTTACAGTCTCTATACCGGTAAAGCTGACCCGGCAGAAAACTTCCAGCAGCTGTTCCTGCAAATGTCTTCCGGCGAACAGATTTTCACCTACCAGATGGACAAAGTTCAGACTTATTACTATGGCACAGACTGGATAGCGTGGGTCTACGGAACGCCAAGTTATGGCGGCTGGGCATTGAACCAGGTTACAGGCAACCTTGCTGACGCTTTTGAAAATGCTGATGGTACCCCCTTTAATTTTGAAGCGCAGAAAAGCGACCCCTATTCAAACCGTGACCCCAGGTTCTATGCGACGGTTCTTTATAATGGAGCTCCATGGTATATTAACTCATGGGGGACGCTTTCACCAACCAATATTGACATTGCAGGCGCGGATGGACAAAATAATTCCACCGGTTATTATATCAAAAAATTCATTTCTCCGGGAGAGAACGACTATTATTACGGGACCAGGCAGCCGCAGCCTTATGTCCATATCCGTTACGCTGAAGTTTTGTTAAATTATGCGGAAGCATGCCTGGGGCTCGGTCAGGAAGACCTGGCCCGTGGTGCCCTCAATCAGATCAGGGAAAGGGCAGGAATGCCCGATATTCCCGGAACTGAAACCGGCGATGCCCTGCTGGCGCGTTATCGTAATGAACGCAGGGTGGAACTTGCCTGGGAGGTCCACAGGTTTTTTGATGTCCGGCGCTGGATGATTGCTCCTGAGGCTTATGTTGAGGCAAGGGGAGTACACTATGACACCACAGGGCACGCCTACAGCTCATTCGTTTACGAAACCCGTGCATGGAATGACAGGGCTTACTTTATTCCTATTTCATTTGCAGAAACACAGAAAAATACGGCCCTGATACAAAACCCGGGTTATTGAAATTATAAAAGAAATGAGCTGGATTGGAAATGAGTGTCGCACGGCGAATTCTATAATTAGCAACTATTCCAATGAAAAGACAAACGATAATAAAAACCGGTATACTGAGCCTGGCGATAGCAATAGGGGCATGTACCTCAAATAAGGTTACGACTGTTAACTACTATTTCGATCCGGATCAGGGAACAGATGTAAATACCGGGACGTCTCCCGATCAGGCATTTAAAACTCTGTATAAAATCAAAGATCTTGTTCTTCAGCCCGGCGACAGTATCCTACTTAAATCAGGCACTTTATTTACGGAACCGCTTTACATTTCATGCAAGGGAGATTCAGTAAAACCCATAATTATTGGAAAATACGGAGGTGATGCCAGGCCTCATATAAAAGGCAACGGTTCACAATTGCAGGCTGTTCATGTGTTCAATTCCGAATATATTGTAATCCGCGACCTTGAGATTTCGAACAAGGGAGAATCTCCGGTTGAAAACATGAACGGTCTGTTTGTGGAACTCAAGGGCTATGGAACTTCAAATGACATAACCATCGACAACCTGTTCGTTCATGATGTTTATGGAAGTCTGGTCAAGGAAAAAGGGGCGGGGAATGCTATTATGATACAAAATCATGACGATGGTGATACCATTTCACGGTCCTCGCACTTCAGTGGCTTCCTGGTTCAAAATTGTCACATAAAGGATTGCCAGCGAAATGGAATAATAATATGGGGCAACTGGGTGCGCAAACTATGGGATCCAAACCTGAAGGTTGTCATCCGTAACAATCTGATTGAAGGCGTGCCAGGTGATGGCATAGTGCCTACTGCGTGCGAAAGTCCTCTTATTGAGTACAATATAATGAGGGATTGTCCGCCGGCTCTTCCGCCAACGGAAGCCTGTGATGGTATCTGGCCCTGGAGCTGTGACAATGCAGTGGTGCAATACAATATTGTCAGTGACCATAAATCTCATGTCGACGCTTATGGGTTTGACTCAGACTGGAACTCCACCAATTCACTTTTCCGGTACAACCTGAGTTATAACAACGATGGGGGATTTATCCTGATCTGCAATCCTGGCGGCTGGACACCGGATTGGAGTATCGGCAATACAGGCACTGTTGTTCAATATAATATCAGTATTAATGACGGGTTGCGCGACTATATCCAGAAAGATAAAAAGGAATATTTTTCACCGGTGATACATATGACCGGTCCTGTTAAGAATACTCTGATAGAGAAGAACCTTATCTATGTGTTTAAAAAGCCAAAGCAGGGAATGGACAGGACGATACTCAGCCTCACCGATTGGTACGGTTATCCTGACAGTACTTTTTTTAAAAACAACTTCATTTTTGTGGAAGAACCTAACCGGATGGCTGATCTGACAAAAGCGACTAATACCCTCTTTGAAAAAAACCTTTTCATCGGCGATTTAAAAACTCCGTTAACAGGCTTCCTAAGGTTTGAAGGTAGTTTTGACACAAGAATGTGGTATGAGGCGGAGGATGAAAACTGGGGAAAACTGCTGAAGTTTGTAAGTGATAAAACAATTCCTGTAAACGGAGTCGAAACACCAGTTCTGAAAATAATAGGAGTCAATGAATAAAAAGATTTTTTTAGGGCTGATCTTATCATCTTTGATAACAATCTGTTATCCCCAGACTGTCCTTTTTGATGCAGGCTGGCGATTCAACCGGGGTGACGTAACTGGTGCGGAAGCGCGAGATTTTGATGATATTATGTGGAGGGTGATCGATTTGCCGCATGACTGGAGCATAGAAGATCTGCCCGGAACAAAGTCCCCATTCGATCCGGATGCCGTAAGCGGGATGGCCGGCGGGCATACAACCGGCGGAACAGCCTGGTATCGGAAGACATTTTTTGTTCCGGCAGTTCAGAAAGGCAGGCGTATTCATATCCGTTTTGACGGTGTATATATGAATGCAGATATCTGGCTGAACGGAGAACATATCGGGAATCATCCTTACGGTTATACCAGTTTCTGGTATGACATAACAGATGAAATTGAATACGGTAAGGAGAACGTCATTGCAGTACAGGTAAAGAACGAAGGCCTGAACAGCCGCTGGTATTCAGGATCAGGAATATACCGGCATGTCTGGTTGCAAAAACTTGACCCTGTGCATATTGAACCATGGGGCATTTTTATTACTTCTCCTGAAATCACTTCCGTATTTGCCCGGGTAAATGTAAAAACAGCTATAAATAATACCACCCGGAAAACTGTCGAAGTAAAGCTTATAACCAGGGTTCTCAATTCTGCAGATACAGAGATATCGACTAATGAAGTACGACAAAAGATAAATTCGGGTGCACGTGCAGAATTAGCCCAGGACATCTCTATCAATTCTCCTGAGCTGTGGTCGCCGGAGTCTCCTGCTCTTTATACTGCTGTTTCTGAATTGTTTTATCACTTACAAACTTCAGCAGTTTTCCCCAGTTTTCATCCTCCGCCTCATACCACATTCTTGTGTCAAAACTACCTTCAAACCTTAG
>JADGPV010000183.1 GCA_017882245.1 Bacteroidales bacterium
GACCCCGTTAGTGGACAAAAACAAAGACTTCATTTTTGACAGGTCGTCAACGGAGACGCCCCTTGGCCCGTTTCGCATCATGACATTATATGCATCGAGGACATGAAGGTTTGGTTTTTTTGAATAGAGCGCATAATCTGCAATGCACTGGTTAAGGTTATTGGCATGCCAGAAGCCGCGGTCCCAGACTACGCCCATCATATTCTTCATCGCTCCTGTTATCCTTGTTGAGCTATGGTTTTTCAGGATAGGCACATTGATGAAGACATCGCTGTTAAGCACCATTTCGTGAACCTTGGCCGTGGTCAGCTTCTTACCGTTTTGTATGGTGACCTCCTGGAAATAGCTCTCTGAATTAGCCGGCACAATCTTGCCTCCGGCAGATTTCACAGCCTTTTCAATTCCGGAGTTCTGATAACATCTTATCCAGTTGTCACACGTATTATCAAAGACATAAACCTCCTTGGCACCTGCCCTGAGACAGTGTTCAATGATCCTTTTTACAAGAACAGGATTAGTGTTTCCACCCTTCTCCGGTATCACGTCCCAGCCTATGTTAGGCTTCACCAGCACCTTTTGGCCCTTACTGACGAAAGAGCCCATCCCTCCCAGGGCCTGTATACCCATATCAAACATCTCATCGGGTTCGCCGTTCATAACTGCAATCAGGTCATAACTCGGACCTACAGGCAAAGGTTTTCCCGCCAAAACTTTTTGAGATCCTCCCAAACTCAGGAAAGCTCCGGCGGCCACACCCGCTCCAAGCGAATTGCGCAAAAAATGTCTTCTTTTCATTACCTTCAATCTGTAAAATTACCCCATAAAGCGAAGGTGCAAAGTACAAATTTTTTTAATATATCGCGACCGTATTCTTATATTAGCAGCCTGAGAAAACTCCCATGCTGCCTATAAAGCAGTGGAAGATTAAATGTTAAAAAAACTAAAAAAATGAAGATACTTTATTACGATTGCTTTTCTGGAATAAGCGGTGATATGAACCTGGGTGCCATGCTCGACCTCGGTGTCAGCAGGGATACCCTGATAAGCAATCTGGAGAAGCTGAATGTCAGGGGATGGAAGCTTGAGATAACCAAAGATCAGAGGCACGGTATTACAGGGACAAAAGCAACTGTAATTATTGATAATGACTCCGTTCATGAACATGACCATCATCATGGCAGTCCTGATCGCAGCGTTCACAGGAACCTGGCTGATATTGAGAAGATCATTACAGGCAGCTCTCTTTCCGCAGAAGTGACGGAGTTGTCCCTGAAGATATTTACCCTTATTGCTGAGGCAGAAGCCACCGTACATAATAAGCCCGTAAAGGAAATCCATTTTCATGAGGTAGGCGCTGTAGATTCAATTATTGATGTGGTAGGTGCTGCAATATGCTTTGTTTCACTTGGGATGGAGAAAGTATACGTTTCTGATATTGAACTCGGGAGTGGGATGGTCAGGTGTGAACATGGTCTTCTGCCTGTTCCGGCGCCGGCCACAGCACTTATCGTCAGAGGATTCCCTGTCCATTCAGGCGGTGTTGATTTCGAAGCTACTACGCCCACCGGAGCCGCTATAATTGCCAGCATCGCTGAGCCGTTGCCTCCGGGACTGAAATACGTTATTAAAACGACAGGTTACGGGATAGGCCAGAAAAACAATCCCTCCTGCCCTAACATTCTCAGAGTATATCTTGCCGAGACGGCAGGGAGTCAGATAAACGGTCACCAGGCATTCATTGTTGAGTGCAATGTTGACGACATGAACCCTGAATTGACGGAGTATATATCTTCGAGGCTTTTTGCCGCAGGAGCAGGTGATGTCTGGTTCACCCCTGTTATAATGAAAAAAGGCAGGCCGGCAATCATGATAAGTATAATATGTGAAGAACATCAGATCGGTGCAATAAGGGAAATACTCTTCAATGAGTCTACTACCATTGGCATGAGGATCTTCCCATTCACTAAAGAGACTCTGCAGCGGGAGTTCGAAGAGATAGATACCCGCTTCGGCAGAGTAGTCATCAAGAAGTCATTTTTTAACGGCAGACTTGTTTCAGTAAAGCCTGAGGCTGACCGCTGTGCGGCCATAGCTGCAGAGACGGGCCTCCCTATGAAACAGATCATACAGGAGATAACTGCCCTTGCGATAAAATGAATATGACACCACATGATAAATTAAGGAAGCTTCAGAATATTCTGTCTGAATCGGGGGCAGCTGCTATAGCACTATCAGGGGGCACTGACAGCATTTTTCTCGTGAGTGTTGCATCAGGCATCAACGCACTTGACCTCATGGCCGTCACGGTCAGCACTCCCTACATGTTTACAGCTGAAGTGCAGGAAGCTGCTGAGTTCTGCAACATGTACGGGGTTAAGCACCGGGAAATAAAAATGGACATCCCCGGTTCAGTGACGGGTAATCCTCCTGACCGTTGCTACCTCTGCAAGAAAGAGGTGATGAAGGCTGTCAGAAGGGCTGCCGGGGAGTCGGGCATCAGCACGGTTTTTGATGGCACAAATGCTGATGACGTACGCGATTACCGTCCCGGAATGAAGGCCCTTGAGGAGTTAAGCATACGAAGCCCGCTACTGGAGGCAGGTCTAACCAAGGAAGAGATCAGGATGCTTGCACGGGAGGCAGGTCTGGCTGTGAGCGACAAACCATCGAATGCATGCCTGCTGACTCGTTTTCCTCATGACACCCCGATAAGAACAAATGACCTTAGAAGAGCGGAAGAAGCCGAGAATCTCCTTGCCAGGCTGGGCTTCAGTGGCTCACGCATAAGAGTGCACGGAGAATTGGCACGAATAGAATGCAGAAAAGAACACTTCGCAGAAATAATGGCGGATGAAATGAGAAGCACGATAGTTTCTGCCCTCAAAGACATGGGATACAGATACATAACTGTTGATATTGAGGGTTATCGAAGCGGGAGTATGAACAAAAACAATTAGAAAAATGAATGACGGAGAACTGGAGAAGATCCTGAAAAGCATCAGTGACAGATCATTAAGTGTTAATGAGGCGATGGAGAAACTTCGTAATTTTACGTACAGCGACCTCGGGTTTGCACGTATTGATCATCACCGCGAGCTGCGTACCGGATACCCTGAAATAGTATACTGTGCAGGAAAGACCCCTGAACAGTTAGGGGCGATTTTTACGGCGATGGAGGAAAACGGTAACAATATAATAGGCACTCGTGCCAGTACGAAAATGTTTGAATATATCAGCCCTTTATTCACGGATGCTGTTTATTATGAGATTGCACGGATAATAAGTATAAAGAAGACAGAGAGTGTACCTCCTCCTACTAAAATTGCTGTTATCACGGCAGGTACGTCCGATATACCTGTAGCTGAGGAGGCTGCCATCACTGCCGAACTGCTCGGGAATAATGTCGTAAGGATTTATGATGCGGGAGTGGCTGGTATCCACAGGCTCGTCGATAAGCTCCCTGAAATACGTGAATGCAGGGTAGCGATAGTCATTGCAGGTATGGAGGGAGCCCTGGCGAGCGTAGTTGGCGGACTGGTGAACATGCCTGTAATAGCAGTACCCACAAGCGTAGGATACGGAGCTTCATTTGAGGGCCTCTCAGCTTTGCTCGCCATGCTTACCAGCTGTGCTGCAGGGGTAACGGTTGTAAATATCGATAACGGCTTTGGTGCCGGCTTCTCGGCGAGCCGGATAAACAGGCTGTAGTGTACAATGGCTAATGAAGTACTTCTTTCCTCAGCATACTTCCCTCCGGCAGAATACTTCTTCCTGATTGCACACAGCAGAAAGGTCCTGATCGAAAAATGGGAGAACTACCACAAGCAAACCTACCGCAACAGATGCCGGATAATGGGAGCAAATGGCCTGCTGCTCCTGACAGTGCCTGTGCTGCGTGGCTCTTTCCACAAGACCCCCATAAAGGACCTGGAAATTGACAATGGCCGCCGCTGGCGCGAACTTCATCTCAGAAGCATCACTTCCGCATATGCAACAGCCCCGTTCTTTGAATACTATTATGATGCCATAAGCAGAGTGATCAATAAGCCGTTCAGGTTTTTGCTGGACCTCAATACCGAGGCTCTTTATTCAATGAATGAGGCAATAGGCCTAACAACCGGGATATCATTTTCCGGGGAGTTCCTGGCTGAAGGGAGTGTACCCGGAGACTACAGGTACCTTATATCAACGAAAAAGCCTTCCTCTGCTGCAGGCTTCGCTGATATGCAATATACCCAGGTCTTCTCAGAAAAGTTTGGGTTTGTGCCGGGACTGAGCATCATAGACGTGCTGCTCAATAACGGACCAGGGACCGGAGCTTTGCTGCTGGGGTCCCTGGCCTGAAAAACAGAATGGAAATAATCTTTAAAACTTAAAACCAACCGTTCCTGTTAACTGCTTGTCATTATTGTGTATGCTGACAGGCTCAAGCCATGCGTTCGGATACATCAGATAATTCTCATAATTGATAAGTCCTGAGAAAGCGAGATCCAGATAAAAGCCTTTTTGTCTGTAC
>JADGPV010000184.1 GCA_017882245.1 Bacteroidales bacterium
ACCAGGGAAGGGCTCAGTAGCGCAAGAATATATGGCAGCTGGCAGGAAATGATTGCCAGTGAGAGCAGGCTGCCGGAAGATCTCAGGCCACACTTTATCGCTGTAGTAACACCAAACCATCTGCACTACGGTCCTGCAAAGATGGCCCTTGAGGCCGGCTTCCATGTGTTATGTGACAAACCTTTGTGCATGAGCGTAGCTGAAGCCATCGATCTTCATGAGACCGTGGAACACACTGGTAAACTCTTCTGCCTGACACATAATTACACTGGTTATCCTATGGTTAAAAGGGCCAGGGAGATGGTCCTGGGCGGTGAGCTGGGTGAGATAAGAAAGATAGCTGTTGAGTATTTACAGGGGTGGCTCTCCTCCCCTGTGGAGACCACAGGCAACAGGCAGGCCTCATGGAGGGCAGACCCAAAAAAGGCAGGCATTGCAGGAGCTATGGCTGATATCGGTACGCATGCTTTTAACCTCGCTGAATATGTCACAGGACTTGAAGTGGTGGCCCTATCCGCTGACCTCCATACAATAGTCCCGGGCAGAGTACTTGATGACGACGGCAATGTCTTCCTGCTGTTTGGCAACGGTATCAGCGGAACACTTCTTGCCAGTCAGATTGCCATTGGAGAAGAAAATAACCTCTCAATTCGTGTCTATGGCGATAAGGGGAGTATCACATGGAGGCAGATGGAACCCAACAGTCTCACAGTCATGTGGCCTGACAAGCCTATTCAGATATACCGTACCGGCACCTCCTTCAGGGAAGCAGGAGTGGCGGCACCAATGCATACCAGGATCGCCGCAGGTCACCCGGAAGGATTCATTGAGGCTTTTGCCAACATCTACCGGAATTTTGCTCTGAATATCATTGCGGTAAATGAAGGGAAAAGCAATGATATAATGGTTGATTATCCCGGAATATACGAAGGTGTCAGGGGAATGAAATTCCTTGAGGCTGTAGTGGCCTCCGGACTGAACGGTTCTGTCAGGACAGCTATCTGAGATTATTTCAGAAGCGTTTTCAGGTAATAATTGCGGCTTATAGCGATACTCTCCATCGGAGTATGAGTACGGCATTTATCCTGCTCAAGGAACCAGTATTGCATGCCTGCGGTTCTGGCTTTGGCAAGAATGGGTTTAAAATCAATGACGCCCTCTCCCAGGGTTGCATCATTTTTCTCAGGGCTAAGATCTTTCATGTGCCACACCTCAAATCGTCCCGGATATTTGCTGAAGTAAGCCAGCGGATCTTTGCCGGCAGCTGTGATCCATGCGAGATCGAGCTCAAAAATAACCAGCTTCGGGTCGGTCTTTTCAACAAGGATATCGTACGGTATCCTGTCATTAATCTCTTTAAACTCCACCTGGTGATTGTGAAAGCCGAATTTCAGGTCTGCCTTTTTGCATTTCTCCCCCACTTTATTAAAATAATCGGCATTTCTCCGGAAGCTGTCAACAGAGCTCATCCATTCAGCGGGCAGTGAAGGAAGAATAAGGTATTTAATACCTGCTTCGGCAGTGTCTTCAATCATCTGATCCTCGTTTTCCGGCCTGATCTGGTTGTGGGTGCTGAGCGGCACCATTCCATACTTCCTGACAAGTTTCCCGAAATCTTTCGGCTGAAGTCCGTAGAATTTCCCTTCATTATAGCCTGCTGCTTCCACCCAGTTATAGCCAATCTCAGCAGCTTTCGCCAATGCTGCAGCCGGATCCTTCTCCATCTCATCACGTATGGTATACAAAGCCAGACCCGTTTTTTTGGATAGCCGGGAAGAGGCTAATAATTCATTGTTAATAAGTGGGATAGCAGCCACAACAAGTGCTGACTGTTTCACAAAGTTCCTTCTGGTGGTCATAGCTCAGATATAATTATTTATTAGTTCCCGAAACTGGATCCAGGTAGTTTCAACTGCCTGCTGATAGCAAAAATAGCATTAAATTTATAAGATCAAAAGAACGTACGATGAAGCTTTACGAAAAATATGATAACAATGACAGCCTGAGATGCCTCCTCTGTCCTCATTTTTGTCTTATACGACCGGGTGAGCGTGGTGTGTGCGGTGTAAGAGAGAACACCGGTGAAAAGATCTCTCTGACCACCTATGGTGTAATCTCAGGTTATGCCCTTGATCCGATTGAGAAAAAGCCTCTCTATCATTTTTACCCGGGGAAATACATCATTTCGGTAGGCTCATACGGTTGTAACCTGAAATGCGATTTTTGTCAGAATTATCATATCTCTCAGCACATTGAAAAGGATGGAAATTACAGACTATCGCCGGAAGAACTTGTAGGGCGCGCCAGGAAGACTTCAGATAATATCGGAATAGCCTATACCTATAATGAACCGGTTATCTGGTACGAGTACGTGATTGATTGTGCAAAGATGGCAGCTTCGGTTGGACTGAAAAACGTCATGGTCACAAATGGCTATATCAACAGGAAACCGCTGGCAGATCTCATAGATGTAACAGATGCATTCAATATCGATCTGAAAGCCTTTGACAGTGAATTTTACAGGAGATACACGGGTTCAGCTTTGAAGCCTGTGATGGAGGCAATCAGTGATGTTGCCCATTCAGGGAAACATCTTGAGATAACTACCCTTGTTTTGCCGGGACTCAATGATTCTGTCGATGCCATGAAACGTGAGGCCGAATGGATTGCTGCCACGGCCGGCAGAAGAGTACCGTTGCACCTCAGCCGTTACTTTCCGATGTACAAACGGGACGACCCTCCTACCCCGGAAGAGACAATACTCCTTCTGAAGGAAACTGCATCCGAATATCTTGATTTTGTCTATACAGGTAATATGACAGGTACTGATTCCGGTTCTGACACGCTGTGCCCCTCATGCCATGCCACTGTCATAAAACGTCACGGGTACCATACTTCACTTCCCGGCTTATCCGGTGAAGGCAGATGTCTTAAATGCAATGAGATGATTGTAAAATGGATTTAAAGTGACCGAGACTTCCTGTCACTTTGATTTGGATATGTCACTCAGTTTTTCAAAATAGCTGTCAACTTTTTCCATAAGCTCCTTGCTCAGGCTCGTGTAATATGCTTTTACAAGGGCAGGGTTATCTTTACCGTCCGGATGATTAACTCTGTCAATGAATTCGTTACGCATGCTCACAGCTTCCTCTATCAGGTTCTGAACCTCATTTCTCTTCTCTCCTGTATGAATACTGGTAAACAGGAAACAGTCTGAAATGAATTCGAAGAAAAGAAAATCGATATCTTTTTTAAGGTTTTTTACGCTGGCCATAATTATTGCTTTTGTGCAAAGATAAAGATTAATCTGTTTTCTTTCTGTACGTATATTTCTTAATACTTTCATCAGCCAATTGCCGGTAGAGGAGGCTAAGTCGATCCACAATACTATTTTGAGCCATGAAAAGATGATTGTCAATGCTTCTCACAGCGAGGACCATTGGCGATGTCCCCGTAATGAATACCGACTGAAAGTTTGCCAGTCCGGATGGTTTTACCGCTTCAAAGACAAGATCATATCCCTCCTGCCGGCACAGGTCAATGACATATTTCCTCGTAATGCCTGGAAGAACCATCCGGTCAGGAGATGTGAGAATTTTACCTGTTCCGGTTATAAAGAACACATTCGATCTGCTTCCTTCCGTTATATAGTCCTCCTTGTTCACCAGCAGAGCCTCATAGGCTTCTTTCTTTGCAAGCGACTCATTCACTGACAGTCTCAACCTGTTGTTCAGCAGCTTCACTCCGGGGTCAAAGCGCTCGGCATGATATAATATCAGCGGAACGCCTCTGCGGATCATCTCTTCTGTCGGATAATAAGATGGTATATAACAGATATGCACCGAGTATTCCTGACCTGTAAATGAGACCGTGATCCTGATATTAATCTCCGGAAAGAACTCCTGTCTGACAAGTGAGGTAAGACCTTCCGCTATTGTTCCTGATATATTATCCCTGAGATTATATCTTGTTGCTATTCCATCGTTCAGACGCTTCATGTGGTCATCAAAGAAGAGAGGTACTCCCCTCCTCGTTCTGATCACCTCGTAGAAAGATACTTCAGCCGCAATGGGCTCATTGTCGCTGTCGGCAGGAAGGATATTTCCATCAAGATAATAATAGTTACCGAAGCATTCCATGGCAGTTTTTGTCGATGCAAATTTATGAATTATTCCGAGCAGGCTTAAAAGTAATTATCTTAGTATTTTCCTGCAGGAGTGTACGCTGTTGTTGACATAGAGACCACCGGAGGAAGCGCCAGGCTTGAAAGGATAACCGAGATTGCTGTTTACATCCATGATGGTAAGCGACTTATCGATGAGTATTCAACGCTTATCAATCCAGAGCGCAGCATACCCTACTTTATTACTGCACTGACGGGAATCTCAAATGAAATGGTGGAAGATGCGCCAAGGTTTTTTGAGGTTGCGAAAAAAATTGTGGAGATCACAGAGGGAAATATTTTTGTAGCACATAATGCCCGGTTCGATTACTCATTTATCAGGCAGGAATTCAGTATGCTTGGATACAATTTCAAGCGGCCGATGCTGGATACGGTCTCGTTGAGCAGGAAGCTCTTACCGGGACACAAATCATACAGTCTCGGAAACCTTTGCAAAGATCTTGGCATAGAAATTACCGGCAGGCACAGAGCCTCAGGTGATGCTCTCGCAACAGTCAGACTGCTTGAGCTTCTGCTTGAAAGCGACAAAGCGCAGAATAATGGCGCTCTTGTCAGGAACCGGAAGGCGTCAAAGCTGCATCCGGCACTCGATATGACGAAGATCGCTGATATACCTGAAGAGCCGGGCATCTATTATTTCCATAATGAAGAAGGCGAGATAATATATGTCGGGAAAAGCTGCAACCTGTGCCAGAGGGTTAACACACATCTTTCAAACAATATCTCCTACAGGGAAATGGAGATGAGATCAAGGATCGCAGATATAAGCTGGGAACGTACCGGCAGTGAGCTCGTTGCTCTCCTCCTTGAGTCGGCAGAGATAAAAAGCCGAAAACCGCTGTATAACAGGGCTCAGCGCCGGACAGGGTTCCGCTGGGGCATATACAGCTATACCGATGAGAACGGGT
>JADGPV010000030.1 GCA_017882245.1 Bacteroidales bacterium
ATCGTGCAAAAATGAATAATGTCACGCTTACTGTTGTTATAACACCCACATCATTTACTGTCCCGATGATTTTCCTGGCTTCTTCAAATCCCACTAACCACCGCCCGGCAGTGATGCCGGAGGTAGCTATGCCGCAAAAAGCATGAAGGACAGCACCTGTCGACCAAATTCCGATAGCCCACAAAAATCCCTTTTTCGTATCAATCCAATCTACGAACCGGCCTGCAAACAACAGGCAGACAGCATAGAAAATTGAGAAGAGGCCCGTAATCGTACCATAATCATTGTTTGTCCAGTGAAACTCGGGTGCGATAAAGTCCTTCCATGTAAGTGACAGAACCTGACGGTCCATGTAGTTGATTGCAACGGTAAAAAACAACAATGTACAGATGACCCACCTGTAGTTTGTCATTTTTATATCGGCAGTTTTTTCAGGCATAGTATTATGTTCTCAGTTTTTTAATTATATCCAGGGTGTCTTTCACATTCTGTTCCAGTGTCGCCCAGTCGCCTTCTTTCACGAGCCTGTCACTGATAAGTGTTGATCCCATCCCGACGCATGTCACTCCGGCACCGAACCACTGTTTAAGACTTTCCTCACCCGCTTCAACACCTCCCGTTGGCATGATGCTGGTCCACGGACATGGCCCTTTGACTGCTTTGACGAAGGCAGGACCGCCGACGGCGGGACCAGGAAATATTTTCACTATCTCAGCGCCAAGCTCTTCGGCCTCCGAGATTTCTGTCATCGTTCCGCATCCCGGTATCCAGAGCACTTTCCTCCTGTTGCAGATTCTGGCTATCTCCGGATTAAGGAAGGGTGAGACGATAAAATCAGCTCCCATCTGCATAAATATTGCCGCCGTAGGGGCATCAGGCACCGACCCGGTTCCTATAATGAGCTCAGGATAAATGTCAGCGGCCCATTTCTTTACTTCAGCAAATACCTCATGGGCAAAGTTGCCCCTGTTTGTGAACTCGAAGACCTTCGCACCTCCCTTATAGCAGGCAGCAATAACCTCTTTGCATACGCCTGCTTCACTGTAGTAGAAAAGAGGAACAAGGCCTGTTTTTGCCATCGTGAGTGCCACCTCAATACGTGTGAACTTTGCCATCGTGTCTGTTTATTTATGTCAGAAACCGAAAAAATTCCTTGCGTTGTAATATGATATGTTCTCAACCATCTTGCTTATGGTGCTGAATTCCGAGGCAGGCATTTTCCCTTTCTCGATATCATCTCCGATCATGTTGCAGAGCACCCGGCGGAAATATTCATGACGCGGATATGAGATAAAGCTCCTCGAGTCGGTAAGCATGCCTACGAACCTGCTCACCAGTCCCATCAGGGAGAGACTGTTTAGCTGGTTTATAATACCTGTCTCCTGGTCAAGGAACCACCAGCCGGAGCCGAACTGCATCTTTCCCGGGACACTGCCGTCCTGGAAGTTGCCTATCATCGTGGCAATAAGTTCATTATCGCATGGGTTTAGGTTATAGAGGATAGTCTTTGCGAGCTTTCCTTCAAGATCGAGGCTGTCAAGGAACCTGGAAAGGTTACGGGCAACCGTGAAGTCTCCTATGGAATCAAACCCGGTATCAGGTCCAAGCGTATTGAACAGACGGCTATTGTTATTACGTACTGCCCCGTAATGGAACTGCTGTGTCCATCCCGTTTCCCAATCCATCAGAGCCATCTCATAGAGCATGGCCGACTTGAATTTTGAAATCTCTTCTGAAGACAGATTACGTCCCGATATGACCTTTCTGAAGATGAGATCTATATCTTTTTCGCTATAATCGTCGGCATAGAACTGTTCGATACCGTGATCGCTGAGCTTGCATCCTGCCTCTGCAAAGAACTGATGCCTGAGGCGAAGGGCTTCAATAAGGGTCCCGAAACTTTTTATGTCAACTCCTGACACCTCTGACAACCTTGAAATATAATTCCTGTAATTCTCGGGGTCTTCAACAGCCATGGCTTTGTCAGGCCTCCATGCGGGCAGTACCTTTATTTTAAAGCCCTCTTTGCTAAGCGCGAGGTGGTGCTCAAGGGAGTCTGCAGGGTCATCAGTTGTGCATACGACTTCAACATTGAATTTCTTCATGAGTCCGCGGGCTGAATAACCCGGCTGCTGAAGCAGTGCAGTGCACTCGTCCCATATCTCAGCAGCTGTTGACGGATTCAGAATTTTACTCACCCCGAAGACCCTCATTAGTTCAAGATGTGTCCAGGCATAGAGGGGATTGCGCATGGTGAACGGCACTGTTTCTGCCCAGCGGTCATACTTCTCGCGGAAGGTAGTGTCTTTCCCTGTCACATATCTCTCATCTATGCCGTTGGCCCTCATGGCTCTCCATTTGTAATGGTCACCCTCAAGCCACAGCTGCCCGAGATCTGTAAAGCGCCTGTCATTGGCAATAGACTCAGGGCTGATATGACAGTGGTAGTCAATAATCGGCAGAGATTTTGAATGTTCATGATACAATCTTCTGGCAGTATCATTCTGCAACAGGAAATCATCATGTATAAATTCTTTCATATACATCTTATTTGTGGTATGTCAATGTGCAAAGAGAGGGATAATGTGACGGTTGTAAATATTCTCTTTGACACATGCGTTTATTCATCAGGGCGTCAAGCTGAGCCTTGCCCTGATGCGAGAACCTGTCTCCAATCCCAAATGAATATTTTCCCGTCTCTTTCATTATGACTTTGATTTGATTTTCAGCTGTGTCGAAAAATAGCAATAAAAAAATGGTCTGGTTGCAACAGGAAATTATTCAGTCACGACTTTCAACGGGGCATTCAACCGCTGAGCGAAATAATTCAGGTATTCTGTCCATGCCTTATCATTTTCAAATCCCCATTTACTCCAGCCCGCTCCGGTGTAATAGGTAAGGGGAGTGCCCGGAGCATAATTTGTAGCAATAAGCAGATGCTTGCTTTTTTCGGGGCGCGAGATGACAGGTGTTGTGAGTATGGTACCGATATAGGTTATGCCTCCTTCGCCTCCGTCAAGGCGGTAGGCGATTGCATTTGCTTCAGTCGGAAGGGGTGAGCCCTCCTTACTTTCAACGATCCCTGATGCAACAGGAAAATCTTCATTCAGTCCAGAGTACTCCTCAATTATTTTTGTCAGCTGGCTTCCTGCATCAAGAGAAATGGTGCGGGTTTCCGACACCATCGTTCCATTTACCGGAAAAGGCGGGTATTTAAGTCTGAATGATGTGCGCAGAGGTCCGTTGTCAAACGTCTTATAGCTCTCAAAGTTTATTCCAAGCCAGAGGGAATCATTTACAAAAGGAGCCATTGCTCCGGCCCCAAGGGTACGTCCTACCTTGTAGCAGTCGCACCCTTCACCGTTGTCATCATGATAAGTGTTCTTTCCTGACAGATAATCTGCATACCATTTGTCTATCACGAGACGGTCTGTTCTCTTTATCCATACATCAAGCCCGTTGCTTGGGCCATCCTTGGCTATGAGGGCAGGGCCGTAGATGCGGAAGGCAATACGGTCATTCTCCCAGGCATAGTCATCCATACGCTCAGGAACAAACCTGCCATAAGCCAGTGGCTTCTCCGTCACGGGTATGCCCTTGCTAATGTAAAATACTGATTTTGAATTTGCTGCAACCTTTGCCTGGAAGATCAGGGAGACGGGTTCAGACTGTCCGTTATAGATTAACTGCGTTGGCAACACCTTGCCTTTGTTATCAGTCAGTATTAGCTCTGCCGGAGTGCAGTCTTTGATTTTTGAAGTTATATCTGTAAAAGGTATTTCAACCATATCAGCAAATCTGTCAAAAGAAAGAGGATTAGTCACCGTGATCTTCATCCGGTTGCCGTTGCAACCGCAGAAGAACATCACTATTGTCAGCAGGAGAAATGTTCTTTCCATAAATGAGCATAATTTATTTTGGCTGTTTACCGATGTATGCAAGTATCCCACCGTCAACATACAGGATGTGGCCATTGACGAAATCTGATGCTTTTGAAGCAAGAAAAACCACCGGGCCTTCAAGATCTTCCGGCGTACCCCATCTTGCCGCCGGCGTACGGCCGATGATGAATGAGTTGAAGGGGTGTCCTTCCTCGCGCAGAGGAGCTGTCTGAGGTGTTGCTATATATCCCGGGCCGATACCGTTCACCTGGATGTTGAATTCTGCCCATTCACAGGCCAGGTTTTTTGTAAGCATCTTGAGCCCACCTTTGGCTGAGGCGTATGCTGAGACTGTCTCGCGGCCCAGCTCGCTCATCATCGAACAAATGTTAATGATCTTGCCTCCGCCCTTCTTTATCATCCCGGGGGCGACCGCCTTCGACATAATAAAAGGACCTGTGAGATCGATGTCAATTACCTGGCGGTATTCAGCTACATCCATCTCGAGGGCAGGTATCCTTTTTATAATTCCGGCGTTATTGACAAGGATATCAATGATGCCAACTTCCTTTGTGATCTTTTCGATATGAAGACTTACTTCCTTTTCATCCGTGACATCAAAGAGATATCCCCGGGCATTGATGCCGTCAGCGGCATACTCTTCCATAGCGGTTTTTACCTTTTCGGAAATACGGTCGTTAAAGACGATTGTTGCACCGGCACGGGCAAGGGCTTTAGCCATTGCCATTCCGATACCGTATGATGCGCCTGTAACAAGCGCTATCTTTCCGTTAAGATTAAAGAGATCCTTTTCCATAATGCTTTCTTATTGTTTCCCGTGAAAGATCACCTGAGCTCGGTCTGCATGAAGAAGTCCTGATCACTGTAGTCAAGGTTCTCACCACCCATACCCCAGATAAAGCTGTAGTTTGATGTCGCCGCGGCAGCGTGTATTGACCATGGCGGTGATATCACGGCCTCATTGTTTTTCATCCAGATATGCCGTGTCTCAGTGGGTTCACCCATTAAATGGCATACCGCATTTCCGTCAGGCATCCCGAAATAGAAATAAACTTCCATTCTGCGGCTATGAGTATGCGGCGGCATTGAGTTCCATACGCTTCCCGGCTTCAGCTCAGTCATACCCATCTGCAGCTGACAGGTCTCAAGGATCTCCCTGACGATCATCTTGTTGATCACCCTGTGATTGGCTGCTTCCATCGAACCCAGCTCGAGGGAGATGCACTCTTTCTTTGTCACTTTCCTGTCAGGATAGTTCCGGTGGGCAGGGGTGGAACAGAAATAAAAGAGCGCGGGGCTATTCTTATCTTCACTTTCAAAGACTACCTCTCTGTCGCCGCTGCCTATATACAGGGATTCCTTAAAATCAAGGTCAAAGATCTGATCACCAGCCAGGACCTTTCCTTTTCCGCCTATATTAAATATGCCCAGCTCACGCTGATGGAGAAAGAATGATGCCTTGACCTCGTCAACGGGTTCAAGCTTCAGTGGCTCATCAGCAGGTTTTGCTCCTCCGGCTACCATGCGGTCATAGAGGGAATAGACCATTGTCACCGTGTTATCGATAAACAGCGGCTGAACGAGATGTTCTTTTCTCAGTCGTTCAGTATCCCAGTGTTTAACATCATCAGGGTGTGCGGCATACCTGAGTTCGATATTGGTTTTCATGATTATTGCTTTGGTTATTACAAAAGTCGCTTAAAATAACCAAAAAATGCGGAGTAATAAGGCAAAAAGGGAAGATAAATCAGGCAATAGAGGACCGACCGTTAAGAAATTGCCCGGTGGGCAATTTTAGGGAGGGGACTGACTGCAGGGGAAGCATATGCGATGGCGCGATAATGCGATGAGACGATCTGAACAAACGAACATTTGAACAAACGAATTAAGAAATCGGAACTGAAAACCGAAAATTGACAACCGGATATCAGAATCTGAATCCGAGTTTTATCTCGAGCCTGTTAAAATTGTAAAAGAAAGTTTCAGTATTCGAAGTGGAGGTTGTTACGATCTCTTTTGTGTTGAAATGCCGATAGGCAAAGGTTACGTAGGCCTCCACATCATTTATGGCGAAAGAAGCCCCCA
>JADGPV010000185.1 GCA_017882245.1 Bacteroidales bacterium
GCAGTAAACGAGTGATTTCGTAAACTCGGAGTTGCGGTAAAGGCTTAACCCGATGACCTGATAAAGGTCAGCAGTCAGAGCATGAGTAACCTTGTCGGGATAGGTTCCGGCAAGACGGAGTCCCGCTTCAGCCAGTGAGATTGCATCATCAGACTCGTTCATCTCAAGGCAGATGCTTGCCAGGTTCAGATAGTTGACTGCCAGTGATGAGGAATCGCTGCCGATTACCAGCCTCCTTGCCTCCAGCCCTTTCATACCCACCTCATAACCCCGCGAAAAATCGCCGGTCTTGAAAAACGTTGCAGCAAGATTACTCAGGCATAAGGCATACCTCGGGTCAGAAACGCCGGCAAGCTCTCTGAGACGGGCTGATTTGGTAAAGCTTTCAATGGCCTTACCTAACATGTTGCATCGCAGGAAATAATGTCCTGTTATATAGTACGAATCCGAAAGCAGAACAGAATCAGTAATTTCCTTTGCAGCAAGTATCTTACTGATCTCTTCAGCAAGGTTGTCTGTTATTCCGGCTGCCTCGCCGGACTCAAGGGCAGCCAGCAGGTCACTGTTGAGACCTTCCAGGCGTAATGCAACGGTATCCTGTCCCTCAGTACCTTCCGGATTATATGAACAGGAAAAGAGACTTGCAGGATACACTGCCAGTCCCAAAACAATAAACAGGAATATCAGGGTGAGTAAATGACGTATCAGACTCATCAGTGAGGTTCTTCTTTCTTTCCGGATGTAAAAATATAAAACTATTCCATACCCCCGTTTGTGAAGTTTCTTGTCTTTTTATATGGCTGGAAATGAACCAGATATGATTTCCCGAAAAAAATAATTGATTTTTTTGTGTCACAAATGACCACTTTGTGACATGTACGGTATAAAGTGCATTTAACCCTGATTTATTTATAAAAACTTTAAGACATGAAAACCCTGAAAATTGAAAATTTTACCGAGTTTGTTCTTTCGAATGAAGAAATGATTAATGTCCGTGGCGGACTTGGAGGTAATGCAAAGATTGAAGACGGCCCCACCAAGCCCCCTATTATTATTGAGATCTGATTTTGATATAACGGCCTTTTAAAGGCCTGGTAAAATATACTTTGCACAGGTGGTCTCTGCCCCAGGCAGGCCACGACAGTGCAACAGAAAACATGCCCGCATGAAGGCATCGGCGTTCCGTAAGGTGCGTTGAAGCAAAGTGTAATTAACAGTATGACAGTTCTTTATATGAAGGTGTGAAATAATATAATGTAACATGAAGACGATTAATATCAACAACACAATTGAGAATTACCTCAGCGGTATAACAGGTAAGGCTGAAGAAGCCTGGCTTAAAGAGGAGATACAAAAGGATCCGGCCCTTGCCAGGGAGGTAAATCTCAGACGCAGAACAGATGAGATGCTGGCTGACAGAAATATCATTGACCTGAGAACAAAGCTCGGAGCCATAGAAATGAAAAAACGGTATGGCGGAACAATGCGCAGGACAGCAATAAGGGCAGCAAGTTATGCCGCAGCGGTGCTTATGGCATTGCTCATTTCCTCAGCATTGTACTTTGCTTTCAGACCCGGGTCGAATGAAACGCTGTTTAACAAGTACTATGCCCGGTATGAATCGCCTGGCGCCGTCAGATCGGTTGTCAGTTCAGGTAACACGATGATGGATAATGCCATAGCCTCTTACTCAGCCAAAGAATATGATAAGGCCATAGAATATCTTCAACAGGTCATCAGCACCGGCCAGGCTGACATGGAAACTGTATTCATGCACGGCGTTGCGAACATGGAGATAAGCAATTATCCAACTGCAAGCGGTTCATTCACAAAGGTTATAGAGAATAATGATAACCTTTATCTCGAAGATGCCGCATGGTACCTGGGCCTCTGTTATATGAAGACGGGTGATACCGAAAAGGCTGTGAAGCAGTTCAGCGCAATAGCAGCGTCAAAGAGCAGATACAGCAAAGAGGCAGCAAAACTTGCGCGAAGACTTAAATAAGACTAAAACATTAACGTTGTTCTGATGATAAACAAACCTCAGATAATAGAAGGAGTATCGCATGAGGTGCGGACGCAGATGAACTCTATCGTCGCCTTTTCTTACCTGCTGAAAAATGCAAGGTTCAGTGACAATGAAAAACGGGAGTTCTCTGAACAGATCATATCATCATGTGAACAGCTGATAGGCCTTTTTGAAAATTTCTTTGACACTGCTGTCCTTGAGTCAAGCTCATCAAAAGAAAACCTCAGGGAAACGGATGCCGGCATGCTGTTTGAGTCACTTGCCTCAGAATTCAGGGTTTTACTGAGGAAAAAGGACAGAGACAATGTTATTCTCATCCAGGAGGATAACCTGCCGGACAGGCTTATCCTTAGAATAGATAAGGCAAGGACAAGCAGATTACTCAGTAATCTCTTCAGGAATGCACTCAGCAATACTTTTTCAGGGTTCATAAAGCTTGGGTGCACTTACACCGACGAGATGATCACCTACTACATAAAAGATTCTGGCCAGGGGTTTTCCAGTAGCAGTCACCTGCTGCTTTCCGACAATCCTGAGATCCAATATTCCGACAGTCAGGATACCTATTCCGCTATGAATTTAATCCTGGCCAGAAATCTTATATCGGCATTAAATGGTAAAATCAGGGTTGAAACCAACGATGCCGGAGGTACTTCAGTTTTTGTCTCATTACCGGCTAAAGAAAGTTCAGGGTTAAAAATACTAACCGGTTCTTCTTCGGAAAACAGGATCGCTATCTGAGTTTTTCTGAAGTTTTATTATTGTCTGATAAAAGTCAGTTAAGGGGGAGTCGCCAGCACTCCCCTTTTATTTATTTGCGCCCTCGGAAAGTACTGTGATCTCGGTGCGCCTGTTAAGCTTTTTACCCGCAGCTGTCTCGTTGTCAGCCACCGGAGAGCCCTCTCCATAACCGTGAGAAAAGAGGCGGTCAGGTTTAATACCTTTCTTAATGAGATACTCCCTGACTGAGTTGGCTCTCCTCTCCGAAAGCAGCTGGTTGTGCTCGTCAGTACCGTCAGAATCTGTGTGACCTCCTATCTCAACAATGACCGTATTATTTATTGTCAGGAACTCCAGAAGCTTTTCAAGCTCAGGCATTGATTCTTCAAGCAGGTCCCATGAGTCTGTATCGTAAAAGACGTTATACATCCTCATGAATTCTCCCTTTCTTACCCTGTTAAGCCCTATTGTCTTCCTGTATGGTTCTGCAGATGTATATCCTTCCACGAAATCAAAGTTCTCGGAATATATCATATACCCGTCAGCTGTAACATTCAGCCCGTAGCTGAATCCTGGCGGAAGGCAGACAAAAAAGCCACCCTGATTATCAGTGGCCGAGGCGATCACCCTGGATCTGTTTGTAAGGTCTGTCAGTTCAAACTTTGCAACCAGGGGCTTGCCGTCTGCCTTGTCAATGACCTTGCCTTTAAGATAAGAAACAGGTTCAGGCCGGATTGCTTCCGGGAGGTCTATATAAAAAATGTCCTTCCCTTTTGATTTCTCCCTGACAGAAGAGAAAAAAGCCCTTTTGCCTGAAGATTCAATTATCAGTCCGGTCTCATCTGCAGGAGTATTCACTTACGGGCCAAGGTTAGCCGGGTCTGCCCATGAAGAATCGCGGTTAAGCGGTGTCGTATATATATCATGGCCCCCGAATGATTCTCTGCCGTTAGAGGAGAAGTAGAGCGTCCTGCTGTTAAAGTAAATGAAGGGAGAGAACTCATCGCCGCTGGTATTGATTTTTTTGCCCGGATTGACCGGCTTGCCCCATTTGCCGTTTTCGCCGATGATTGAGTACCAAATATCCATTCCGCCAAATCCGCCGGGTCTGTTGCTCACAAAGAAGAGCATCCTGCCATTCGGGCTTATTGATGGCTGCGATTCCCAGTAGGCCGAGTTTACGGGCTGCCCGACATTCACTCCGGGTGACCATCTTGTTCCGTCGAATACTGAATAGTATATGTCACAGCGGCCCTGCCCGTCATTCCGGTCACATGCCGTAAAATACATTGACCGCCCGTCAGATGAAATTGACTGTGCCCCTTCATTGCCTGCAGTGTTAAGCGGAGCACCGGCATTGCGCGCCAATCCCCAGTAACCGTCGCCCATCCACCTGCTGATATAAAAATCCTCCTGCCTGTCACGGCCATAAGCATTCGCCCGCCTGACCTCACGGGTGAAACAGAGTTCCATACCGTCTCCGGTTACTGAAGGCCAGTATTCATCAAGTTCAGTGTTGACAGAATCTCCCACGCTCAAAGGCTCTGTCTGAAAAAGGTTCCCGGGAAATGACAGGGCGAAGATGCAGTTTGAGATAAGCTGCTGCGCATCAGTCCTCAGCTTAGCGGTTGTTTTGGGCTGTCTGAGGTAAGCCTCAAGATAGGATTTTGCCTCCAGGTATCTGCCAGTGCGCATCTCTGCCCTGCCAAGGTTATAGAGTGCCGGAGGAAAATACAGTGAGTCAAGACTGACAGCTTTACTGTAATGTGTGACTGCTTTTTCCCAGTCGCCCTGATCGCTGTAAAGCTGTCCAAGAAGAATATGAGCTTCATAGAATCGCGGATCTTCATCAACAGCTATCTTCAGGTTACTCTCAGCCTGGTCAAAATAAAGCATGTCATAATCCCTCCTGCCAAGATCATAGAATTTCAATGCCCTGCCGGAATGGGTATGGAGACTCTGTCCTATCACTGAACACTGGCTCAGGAACAACATCGACAAGGCTAATATGAAGGTTCTGAATCTCATTCAGGGTATATGCATGAATTTGTGTGCCTGCAATGAAACTGTCCAGTATGTGTGTTTCTTGACATATTCGGTTATTTCCGCAATCATTGCCGTATACCGGCTCCATTCAGGCTGCAACAGCAGTCTGCATTTACCGGTGACCATTTTCCGGTATTCCTCCGCAGCCTCAAAATCAGTGCCATCCTCAACAATAACCTTCAGCTCATCAGCCATGAGCCATATTTCAGGCATTGGCAGAAACCCTTTCTTGGGCGATAATGTAATCCAGTCCCAGGTACCGGAAAGAGGATAAGCTCCTGAGGTTTCCAGGTAAGTACTGATACCCTTTTGTTTAAGGAGGTCACACAGCGGGCTCATATTCCACATCAGCGGTTCGCCTCCGGTAACGACCACTGAATCAGCTCCGGCGGCGGTGATATTCCCTGCAATCACACCAATATCCACCATCGGGTGCATGTCTGCATTCCACGAGTATTTTGTGTCACACCAGCTGCATCCGATGTCACATCCGCCCACCCTGATGAAGTACGCTGCCTTCCCGGTATTACATCCCTCCCCCTGGATGGAGTAAAACTCTTCCACAAGGGGAAGCCACAAGCCGTCATTGTTTTCCTGAAGGCTGACCATCATCTATTTCTTATCCAGAGAGAGAAGACTGACGAAATCCCAGTAAAGCTCCGTGTTCTGCTGCACTCCTGAGAATACGTCAGATCCGGGTCCGAATGCAAACACGGGAACCATAATTCCCGTATGGCCTTTGGTTGAGAAAGTACCTGAGGCTTTTTTTTCAGTTATATCCCCATCTGTCAGACTCAGACCGCCTGTCTCATGATCGGCTGTAACAACTATCAGGGTATTTTTTGATTTTTTTGCGAATTCATAAGCGACATTTACAGCCCTGTCCATATCCAGTGTTTCGTTAACCACCCCTTCAAAATCATTATCGTGGGCGGCCCAGTCAATTTCGGAGCCCTCCACCATCAGGATAAAACCATTTGGATTCCTTGAAAGGATTTCTATTGCCTTTGAAGTTGCAATCGAAAGAAAACTTGTATCTCTTCCTTCCTTTATTGAAGGCAATCCCTGATCAGCCAGAAGA
>JADGPV010000186.1 GCA_017882245.1 Bacteroidales bacterium
ATTTGGATATGATTGGGCCATTGAGGCGAATGAAAAAATGAAGAACTTCATCCTTTCGGATGATCATAAAGCCCTTATCGGTTACAAATCGCAGGGCCGGGCATTTCAGCTGGCTGTCCCGACACCTGAACATTTTATTCCTTTGCTTTATGCTTTGGCATTGAAAGAGGAAAATGAAACTCTAACCTTCTTTAACGACAAGGCTGTGGCAGGGTCATTGTCCATGACATCAATAAGGATAGGATAGAAGAATTTGCGATTTGCGATAAGACCGCAGAGCCGGCCGACCCTAATCCAGCGGAGTGGCAACTATCGAAGCATCAAAACTAAGGTGTACCGCAAAAACCATAGGTCCGCTCACAGTTCCGGAAACAGTACAGGTTATCTTCTTATCACTTTCTAGCTTTTTTGCAGCCTGATCAAGCTTACTCTGATCCACTGCAGGTGTGAATGAATTGCTGGAGGACGTAATATTCGTCTGAGTACAAAGAGTCCCGACACCGGTAACATCGAGTGACATGGTCGTAATAGTCTGTCCTGAAAGCAAGCCGTTAACTGTTATTACAACAGATTTCAGTTCTACAGCCTTGATCTGGTCGACATAATTGGCGATGTCATTATTATCTGCAAGATCAAGATCCTTTGACTGAGAAAAATTCAATGCAGCTATTTCTGCAGTCAGATCAAGTGACTTGGTGCCGACTACCGTCACAGGGATATCCAGCGTCAGGTCTGTGGGAATGGTCAGGTCGATTTGCTTTTTCAACCAATCGCAACCCGGAAGCAGAAGAATTGCTGCAAGTAACAATGTAAGTTTAGTTTTCATGGGATTAATTTTTTACGAGTCTATATTTTAATAATGTAATGCCAGAATTTGAAAATTGATCACGTAAAATGTGCCCGTAGATAATAGTTTTCTACTCAACATACCGGAAGCATAAAGTCAGTAATAGTGCACAATTTGTCAGCCAATTTATGCAAAAATTTCGACAAATGCAAATGACCATCAGGACCTCGGGCTGTGACTGCCTTTTTTACCATGTGTTTCAGCGATGAAGGCTGGCAGGGGCGCCTTGTATACTTCGTAGCCGATCAGCTTTTCGATGCGCTGAATTTTATAAACGTCATCCCTGTTGACCAGTGTTATTGCAACGCCGGTGGCTTCGGCACGTGCCGTGCGACCTATACGATGGACGTAATCCTCGGCGTCTGACGGTGTATCAAAATTGATTACCAGGTTGATGTCTTTGATATCGATCCCGCGGCTCAGCACATCGGTAGCCACCAGAACCCGTGTCCTGCGCGACCGGAACCGTAACAGGGTGCTCTCTCTATCCTTCTGTTCAAGGTCGGAGGAGATGCCTTCTACAATAAAATTCTTTGAACGGAGTCCGCGCACTATTTCACTCACCTTTCTTTTAGTGGAGCTGAATATCAGGATGCTTGTGTAATCAGGATTATCAGCAAGAAGACTGTTAATCAGCGGAATCTTCTGACTGTCGTCGAGCATATATACGGCCTGTATGACACCATCGACAGGCTTTGACATTTCCAGGGCGATCTCCGCAGGGCTGTTCATGATATGTTTTGACATAGATCGTATCCTGGGTGGCATGGTAGCGCTGAACATCAGCGTCTGTCGCCTCTTCGGCACGAAGGAGATGATATGCATGATATCGTCGTAAAACCCGATGTCGAGCATACGGTCAGCCTCATCAAGCACCAGCACCTCCAGCTGAGTGAATTTCACGTACCCGAGGTTAAGGTGAGATATCAGCCTTCCGGGTGTAGCAACGATTATATCCGCACCTTTCGAGAGGGCATTCTTCTCCTGGTCCCAGTCGCTGCCGTCGCCGCCACCATAGACAGCCAGGGAGGTGATATTAAGCGTGTAAGCCAGTCCTTGTATCTGCTGGTCGATCTGTATGGCCAGCTCACGTGTGGGGACAAGCACAAGGGTATGGGTATGGGTGGGACGGTTGTCTGTAATGCTGTTCATTATGGGCAGGAGATAGGCGGCGGTCTTGCCGGTGCCTGTCTGTGCGCAACCGATGAGGTCCTTGCCCGCGAGAATAACCGGGATGGCTTTTTCCTGAATGGGAGTGGTCTCGGTGAAGCCCATGTAGTTAATTGATTCCAGCAACTCCGGATTCAGATCCAATTCGTCAAATATCATTTATGCCTTGTGCGGTTTATTCGTGAGTGAGTTGGCAAAATTAATAAAAAAATGGCAGCAGGCATTAGGCAGTAGGCAATAGTATTCGCATGGAGCATGTTGACGATCCGCCGTATGGCGGAGAGGAAATCCCGCGCAGCGGGAGGGCAGGGGGCATGGAGAAATTGAACAAACGAACATTAGAACATTTGAATAATCGAAATCAGAACTGACAACTGACTGCAGAACCGTCCCGACGCTTCGGTCGGGATCTCCGCTTCGCTTCGACATGACCGAAGGACCTCAGACCCTGATACTTCAGACCCTCAGACCTCAGACCAGATTAAAACACCCCCATCTCCTTCAGGAGGAAGCTGGCGTTACTGAATTTTTCCGTAACGAACAAAACGTACCTGAAATCGACTGCGATGCATCGCTGGAGAGTATAATCATACTGCCAATTGCTTGTCATAGCCTCATAGTTGCCATCAAAGGCAATACCTATTATCTCACCTCTGGCATTCATGACAGGACTGCCGCTGTTTCCTCCGGTGATGTCACACTGGTTCAGGAAGGCGACAGGGACATCTGTCAGCTCCGGATCAGACCACCGGCCATAATCTTTCACCTCCTCGAGCTTCACCAGTCCGGCCGGAGCATCAAAGGGTTCCGCGCCGGTGTTCTTCTCAACCACTCCCTTCAGTGATGTGAACGGCTCGTACCAGACAGCATCAGCAGGCTTGTATCCTTTTATCGGTCCCCAGGTAAATCTGATGGTGCCGCTTGCATCGGGATAAAGAGCTGATCCCTTCCATTCGTACAGGGCTTCGATATACTCTTTCCTGAGCGCAGTTACATTGGCGCCGAAGGCTTGGGAAATCTTCGAAGCTTCCTCTGAAGCGTCATAAATACCGGCTGCGATACCTATAAAAGGATCATCAAGTTTTACCAGCTCGGATGACGGTTTGCCGATAAGACCCTTTGCAAATTCCATATCTTTCAGCTTTGAAGTGCTGTAAGCCTTTTCAACCCATTGCTCAAGCGTCATCCCTGAACCGGTAAAAATATACTCCAGTCCGGCTATACGCTGGCCTGCCGGAAGTGCCTCTGCCATCTTCAGGGCTCTCAGCAGCATTGCCTCGTCAACAGGCTCATAGTAGTCGTTATAGGTATAACTCATGCCATTGGCGTATTCCTTAAGAGTTTCTTCAGTCAGTCCCGGTTGTCTCTCTTCCTCAGGCTTCTCCATCTCCCGGGCTACACCGTAAACCTGAGCTGCCACACCTGATAGGGTGCCGGAGAGACTCTGCAGGATACCAATGACATTATCTCTTTCCCTTGTCTTTTCCAGCATATCATACTGTGCCTTTTCCTTTGCCAGGATATCAGCATATTTCGATTTTCTCTCAGGGTTACTGTTTGCCCACGTCAGGAACTCTTTTTCATAGTCGAGCTTTTTCTGCAGGAAACCAGTTTTTGCCATCCCGTCGATGTTTCCCTGGTAGTTCTTCATTGCATTTGCCAGTCCTTTCTCAAGGCTGGCGACCTTAATCTGTCCTGCAGGGTCATCTTTGGTGAGTCCTTCGCAGAGATCAATTATTGCCTTGAAGTTGCTGATAGAGAAAGGATAGTTCTTTTGGAGGTTCCAGGCGACAGAGTTAGAAGAACGGTACCTCGTAGTGCTGCCCGGGTAGCCAATAATAAAGTTAAAGTCTCCCTCGTCAATATCTCCCTGGGCGACCTTTAGCCACACTTCAGGCTTGTAAGGAACGTTCTCAGCGCTGTATTCAGTACCTTCGCCTTTGGGACTGACATACACCCTCATGAATGAGAAGTCGCCTGTATGCCTGGGCCACATCCAGTTATCGGTCTCGCCTCCGTAGTTTCCAATGGAAGAGGGAGGAGCGTAGACGATACGTATATCTTTGAAAACCTTATAGGTATGCATGATGTACTGTTTTCCTTCAAAAAGTGAAACGACATCTGCCTCGTGGTCGCCTTTCTTTTCTTTCACCGCCTCAGTCATGGAGGCAATTTTCTCAGTTATTTTTTTGTTTCTTTCGACAGGGTCAGTTATGCCTTCTGCGTCTGCCAGCACCTCTTTGGTTACATCCTTCATCTCAAGCATGATCTGGGCCTGGTAGCCCGGTGCGCTTATTTCGGCAGTTCGCTCTCTTGCCAGGAAGCCGTTGGTCAGGTAGTCGCTGCTGACGCTTGATGCCCTCTGGAGCGCTGTGTAAGCCACATGGTGGTTGGTGACGACCAGTCCTTCAGGTGATACGAATGAAGCAGTGCCTCCTCCGAGCTGGAGAACGGCATTGGCAAGGCAGGGCTTGCCAGGACTGTAGATCTTCTCAACGGGTATCTGAAGTCCTTTTTTGGCAAGATCAAGTTGTCCCAACTGTGACAGAAGCCACATTCCCTCCTGAGCAACAGCTGATAGGGAGGTAAGAGTACAAAAAACGGTAACGATTAAAAGTTTTTTCATGGCGGTCATTTGATTAACTATGTTCCTACTAATATAGGAAAATTGAGGCAATAGAATGCCGGGTGTTCAAAAATAGCCCGATGAGCTATTTCAGCGAATAAGCCAGATCGCATGGGAGCTGCAGTAACAGCGCCCCGCTCTTGAACATCAGGACCCAAGTGCCTTGAACCTTGAACCTGGAACCTTGAACCTTGAACCTGGAGCTTAATTCAGGCCGGCCTTCAGCAGCTTCAGGTTGGTCTCGAGGCCGTCAAGGTAGATGACAGACCAGACTCTTGGGGATGTACCAAACTTCCCATGAGTCCATCCGTCAGGGTCTTCCGGTGTTTCCTCAAAGTTAAAGATCGCCGGCGCCGCTATGGCCAGCTCCTTATAGCCGGCAGACTTCTCAAGGTCCCGGATAAGTTCACTGATACCGGTCTGAAGTCTTATATCAAGCGTGGGTTTCTTCCCTTTAATTACTAAAGCCACTGCTGCAATATCCGATGCTTCCGGACGCGGAAAGCTCCATGGATCATCTTTCCACTGTTCCTCAGTTATACCACCGCTGGCGAATATCAGCGACTGGTAGTCGTTTACGATCTTAAGCAGGTCATCTATCTTCTGACCCACAAGTGACTGAACGGCAGGAGAGGGGATCTCATCCAGCGCCGCCTCCACCCTGTTATAGTTTCCTGATAACTGCATGCTGTCATCGATCTTTTCCTTCGAGACGTTCAATGCCAGCAGAGCAGAGAAGACGGATACTCCTGCAAGAAGTACCAGTACGGCAACAGTATTATTGATATTGAAGTTTTTATCCTTCGCTGTCACTGCAAGGAATACAGGAAGAAAAACAACATACGGGAAGGGCAGTGCAATCATCAGGGCTATGCCTGCTCCGGGCCAGTGCATGATCTTGTACAGCATGCCGCCGAAAACCACAAAGCAGGTAAGCCATGTCACGACGTAAAGCAACGCATTCTTGCGATCACCTTCGGTATTGTAATGATTTTTCAGGGCAAGAGGAAGAAACACACAAACAAGTGTAAATACCCCGATTACAAGCAGGTGGGCTCCTCCCGGCCAATGATTTATCTTGAGAAGCGCACCTGATATTATTATCGCTATCGTTATAAGGCCTAACGTATATATCTTTTGTTTCATGATCTTATATTTTATTGATTATTGACGTTTTGAGATCGCTGATAAAGACTGAGATTCCGCGGTGAGAATACCGTTTTTCAGAAGCTCCAGCATATGGAGGCCTGACATCAGTGAAACCTTGTCAGTTTCCGGATCAAAATCCGGCAGGTAATACGAGGGATCAAGGAGGTCTTCATAATTATTAAAATTTTCCCGTGGTATCAGTCCTGAGAGGTAATCAGAATACCCTTTCAGTGCTGCATTCAGTTCCGTGCGAGAACTGGTCCCATCCTGAAGAAAATCCCTGAAAGGGGCATTCTGAAACGGCCGCAGCAGGGAGTGGAACTGGATCTCTGGTCCGTTTTCAGTCTCCTTTATCTGGCGGGTGATGGCCACCGGCACACCGGGTTTTCCTTCGGACTCAGCAATCATTTTCGCTTCGATGCCATCAATGACCTTAAGGAGATCATTTGTCTTTGTATTTATATCTGCAAGAACAGGCGACACAGCTGTATCACTGCAGCTGTTAATGAACAACCGGTTTTCCGCAAACTTGTAATCAAACATCGCCTGCTGTTCACTCTGCTCCCTGTAATAGCCTGCATCGTAGTCCCTCTGCAGGCTAAGGTTAAGGAGAACACCCGGAATCACAAGGGCGAGGGAGCCAACAACCAGGAATATGAATTTGGCACTGACATTTTTGTCTTCCTTCCAGGAAATCCATGTGTACCAGGGAAAAACAACAAAGAAAAT
>JADGPV010000187.1 GCA_017882245.1 Bacteroidales bacterium
CTCAGCGACACGATAATTGAGAGTATACGATTCGAGGATCGCCACTTCATCATCGAGGTTGGGATAGGGATTGTACACATTGCCCGCGAAGATCTGCTCCATGTTGGCCACGCCGCCGGTGTTCTGAACATCCTTGATGAGCAGAGTGCTCTTCACATTATATACCCGGGCCGAGTACTTATTGAAAAGATAGGCCACTGACAATGCCAGAAACAATGCCACAACGATCCATATCCAGTTGCTGATGAACAATGATATATAGCGCATCAGGTCGACGTCGTCGGAGGGGGGAGCGGGTTTTTTGGGAGATTCCATAGGTTCTAAATTTTTGTCATGAGGTCATGCAGTCGTGCGGTCATGCAGTCATGCAGTCGTGCGGCGGTGAAGTTAAAAACATGTATTACATAGGAGAAGATCAGGATTACATTTCCTGTGATACATCACTTGATCGCAGAAACCTGTGCCAGAAGATTATTAATGGTGCAAGCAGCTTAATGAAATATTTAAAGTCCTCTAAATAAGGGGACCGCAAGACATCAGACCCCAGGACCGCAGGACTTGTTTATGAATCCTCTCCCTCCCAACATAATCCAATTATGTTGATCTTTAAAAATCCTTCGGTTGGTCAGTCACACTTGGTTAAGTGCCTGACAAGCTTTGGTTCAGTTAAAAAAGTCATGAGTCGCAATCATTTAACGACTCTTTATCTTATGTCAAATCTTCCCCGGGTTCTTAGACTTCCGCCTGCCGGCGGACGTGACGAGCAAAGATATAAAAAAAGTTAAAAGGCGAAAAGTGAAAGTTTGTCTGAAGGTCTGATGTCTGAAGGTCAAAATAAGACAAAAGATAAAAGTAAAAAGACAAAAGTGAGTCTTACTGCTTACTCCTCAGTGTAATACTGCCCTGCTGCATCCTTACTCCCTCTGCCATAAGCAGTATGACCGTAATACTTGTAACCGTAGTTGTAGCCGTAGGCATATCCCATTGTATAACCGTACCGCAGGCCATAGCCGTAGTAGCCTGACATGGAAATGTCATTGACGACAATGCCCGGATGCTTGATTTCACCATTGCGGTAGATCTCATCAATCAGGCTGAGGGTGTTTTTGGACGTGTATCGCTGCCTGACCACGAAGAGGGTGATGTCGGACCGCCGCGCCAGAAGCATGGCATCAGTTACAACGGCAACAGGCGGCGTGTCAAGAATAATGTAATCAAATTGTTTCCTGGCCTTTTCAAGGAAGTCGGTCATGGTTCTGCGCTCTATCAGCTCGGCAGGATTAGGCGGTATGGGACCTGCTGTGGCAAACCAGAGGTTCTCAATGGATGTCTCCTGAATGACCTCATCATATTTGCTGTTACTGCTGAGATATGTGCTCATACCCACAGAGTTGTCAATTCCGAGTATCTTATGAATGCGCGGTTTGCGCAGGTCGAGCCCCACGAGCAGAGTCTTCCGGCCGAGGAGGGAAATGATTGATGCCAGGTTCAAAGCTACGAAGGTCTTGCCTTCACCGCTGACAGTGGAGGTGACGGCTATCACTACAGACTGATCTCCGGGAGTAAAATATTTCAGCGATGTGCGTATGCTCCGGAAGCTCTCAGCCAGGGTGCTGCCTGGCTTTTCAATGACGGGTATCTCTGTGCCGTAGCTGCTGTGGCTGATGAAACCCAGAACAGGTATTTTGGTAACCTTATCAATATCCTTCTTGTCGATCACCTTGTTGTTCAGCAAGTCAATGATGACAATGGCCAGGGCGGGAAAAAGAAGACCGAGTATCAGGGCAAGCATATTATTCTGCCTGGTCTTCGGCTTGATGCGAGCTGCGTTATACGGCTCCGCATAGTCTATCACCTTGTTGTCAGAGACCTTGGATGCCATGGCTATTCCTGCCTCAGCCCTCTTCTCAAGAAGAAAATTATATACTGTACTGTTCAGGTCGAAGTCGCGCTGAATCCTTATCATCTGCCGCTCTGTTCCCGGAAGTCTTCCCAGCTGTCCATTGACATCTGCAATACGTGCTTCAACATCATTCATCGATAACTTAAGCTGGTTGATGCTGTTGGTGACGTTCTCGAGCAGTGCGGCACGGGCCTCCTCCACCTTGCCTGAGACAAGGTTCGCCGCAGGCAGATCGTCCTTCAGCACAAAACCGACCTGCTTCTGCTGCAGCTGCATCTGCGAGAGCTCCTCAACGAGCTTGATAAGCAGCGGATCGCCTATGCCCATGACGGACGGAGAAACGATCAGTCCGCTCTCATTGCGGGATGTCAGATACTCTTTCAGATACTCATAATACTGCATCTGCATGTTAAGCGTGTTCTTCTCTGTCTCGTAGCGCTCGAGACGCTGCAACACGAGGTTGCCCTCTGCAGTAAGATCAACAAAACGGTTATTGAACCGGAAATTTTCCATCCTGTTCTCCGCCTTCCTGAGAGAATCAGAGATAAGCCCAAGCTGTTCCCCGATAAACTCGATTGTCTTTGCAGCTGCTTCATTCTTCCATCTCAGACCCTGATCTATATATGCATTCATCAGCGTATTAAGGTATTCAGCTTCCTGCTCAGGCACCAGTCCCGAGACCGTGAGTGTCACAAGCGTGGCCTCTTCCTCAATAGGGGCGACCGAAAGCTTGGAACGGTAGATGTTGGCCAGGGCCGGAGGCGGGATGATCTGGAAAAAGTATTTGTTGGAACGCGCTTCGCTATAAGGAGAGATCCCGGGGGTACGGGGCATAATAATAAAATCAAAACCATACCTGTTAAACCTTTCTCCAAAGCTATGCTCTCCCTCATATTCGTCAGCTTTTATCGTGAGCATGTACTTCTCGGAAGAGAGTATCTTAATGTCTACCCGATTCCCGGGCTGTCTCCATATGCTGTCACAGACAATAATGAAAGGCGATGTCCTGTACATGCGGCTTTCGGCAATGCCGCGCTTGCCGACAGCCGTATAGATC
>JADGPV010000188.1 GCA_017882245.1 Bacteroidales bacterium
GGCTGCGTGCGGATAACTGACGTCATTCTTCACCCATAAGCTTCTGAAATCACGAACCTGGCAGGTAAAGCTTGATGCACCTTCGGCTGAGACCGGCATACCGAGGTTAAGCATCCGCCAGTCTTTCCAGAAACCGTAATATCCCATATCTGCAAGACAACCGGCTCCAAATTCATACCATCCTCTGAAGACTGTGTGGGTGTATTCGGGTGAATACGGACGGTCAGTGGATGGCCCCAGCCATAACTGCCAGTCGAAACCGTCAGGTATAGGCGCTTCAGCTGGCAGGTATGGTGAGCCTTGCGGCCACATCGGGCGGTTCGTCCACCGGTGGAGCTCTTTCACATTGCCGATTAAGCCGGCCTCAATCCAGGCTTTAATGGTATAATATTCGTCATAATCCTGGAATGCAAAGCACTGGGTGGCTATACCCTTATTTCTTGCCGTATTGCAGGCAAGGCGTGTTTCGTTCATAAAGTTGGAGATGGGTTTGTGCGTAGCCACACGAATCCCCTTCTTCATTGCTGCCAGGGCTACAGGTGCATGCAGATGATCAGGAGTCATGATGAAAACGGCATCAAGCCCCTTCTCCTTTTCCAGCATCTCCCTGAAATCGGCATATGCGGTACATCCTTTATATGACTGAACACCGCTCTTGCCAGCGTAAAAATCGTTGATCTGTTTTCGTCCTACCTCCCTTCCTCCCGAAGCACCTTTTTTCTCCCCCTGTGGTAGACCCCATTGCGGATAGTCAGAACTTTCCCTGTTAGGATCACATACCGCGATGAACTGCAGTTCATCTCGTTTCAGCCAATCGGCTAATTGTTTTAATCCCTGTGTCCCTGCTCCAACCAGAGCCACATTTAATTTTTCATTTGGTGCGGTTCTACCAACACTGCCCATTAAACGAGATGGTACAATGGTTAGTCCCACCCCGGTTAATGCTGTCTGTAAAATAAAATTGCGTCTTTTCATTTGCTCATATCTGTTTGTTCATAAAATATCTTAATTAACAGCCTAAAGGTAAACTTCCACGACATTATCATGAGGAGTGATCAATGAAGCAAATTTATAAGCCGGGATAATTGCTCCTCCCCTGCGGTATTTATTTTCCTCATGAGTAATTCCTACCCTTATGCCGTTGATATATATTGCCTTAGGAGAAAAGTTGCCTTCTTTTACAGTATAATTAAATCTTACTGTAATGCCTCTTAAGTCTATGGAGGCAGAAAGGCCATCGAGGTAATACGGCAAAACGGGATCAATGATCACATTTTCGTATTCAAGCCGTAATCCGAGCAGCCGTGTCACAATTATACCGATAAAGATCCCCGGGCCGCTGGAATAGACCCTCCATCCGCCCCTGAGAGTAATTTTACCGGTCAATATTTCGTTATAGATCTCATCAGCTTCGTACCTGTTCCTGAAAATCACATCCGAGCTGCTGTAATAGCAGTTTGACTGCCGTATGTCACCGCAGGGCACAACCTCCCTGTAAGCAACCGGAACAGCCTGCCGGAGCGCTTTCAGGAAAGCATTCGCATTGCCCGTACGGGCCAGTGCCTCGGCGTAGCGTATGTGCTCGTGCATATACATAAGGCCTATCTCGCGGCCGAAGAAAGTACTGCTCTCGGCTCTCTGGAAGAACGTCTGTATACCTCCGTTGTATTTCAGAGGGCGATCCATCAGCCTCGCGCCGTCCGGTCCCTTGAGATGCTGCTCAATGAGAACCTGGTGATGGCGGGCCTGTGCCCTGGTAAAAATACCGCTGATGATACCCCTTTCCATCGGAAGGATGCTGTAATGTACGCCTGTCTTGTCATCACGCGGATGAAGAAGCAGGCTGACGGTGTCGTTTTTTTCAACCAGGCCATAGCCTGCCACGATACCATCCTTCATCAGGTGCCGGTTAAAATCTGCCTTGATCCTGGTGCAGATATCCTTAAGTTCCATCGCTTTCTTTGCATCGCCAGCCTGTTCATACACCTCCTGGTATAGCCTGAAAGCCTGGTAATTCATCTCGACCGTCCAGCTTGAAATCATTCTCTGCGCCAGATTCCTGCTGACAGGCTGCAATGAGTCATTCCAGTCACCACCGCCGAACGGTACCAGAGCCGTACCCGGCACGAAAGAATCAACTATCATTTTGATCAGCCTGTCTATATGTTTGCTCAGAGGTTTGCTTTCAGCATGACCGGGACCTTTTTCGTGGTAGAAGGGCAGGATCTCATCAAGGAAAGTCAATTTACCCGTGACCCTGATGTAATTGCTCAAAGCAATAATACACCAGTATACCACATCACCGTGAGCACTGTCGGCCCTTATGTTCGCATAGCTGTCGAACATCCACCACTGTGGCCATCCTCCGTCAGGATTTTGATTGGAGAAGATAATGCATAGCACCTTCCTGGCTTCCTCATACTTCCCCATGCAGAGCAACATGTCAAATGGCCCCTGTGCGACATCGCGCGTACCCCAGGCAGCTCCGCTGAACTGCTCCAGCCCGTACGGTGTAAGAAAATGAGTCAGTGCGTTCATGCCATACCACGGAAGGATCTCCTGAATGGCTGCAAGATCTTCCTGGTTCCCTTTCAGGGAGAGATTCAAACTGAGGTTCTGCCATACAGCCCTTGCATCCCGGCATTCAGACAGCCACTGATTGTCTGCATTTTCGATAGTGACAAAATCGGCAGAAGTACTTACCTCACCTAAAATGCTCATGCAGAAAGCAGATGTTTCCTGCACGCCAAGGACAAACAACGAGCTTCCATGATTCATATGATCAGAATAGAGTGCCTCATCTCCGCATGCCTTGAAAACAGCATCAGGGTTGTTGATTTTTATTCTGAACTGAGGGTGCGGAAATTTTTCCGCTATCATACTGCCGGTTTTTGGTTTGGCTACATACTCACTGGCTTTACTCCCGGCTTTAATGCTCCATCCGTTAAGATCATCAAAATGATGAGTAATTATCAGCTTTACCTTATTGCCGCTGATCACTTTGAAGTCCATATTGACCTGCGGGGCTTTTTTTGATGTCCAGGTCCGTACCTGAAAGCAATGATCACCATGTTTGTAAATCCACCGGCAATGATTCAAACCCATCTCAAAGGCAGAGGGAACTCCCAGCAGGTATTGCCGTCCGGCGAGGGTAACAAAGATCCGCTGCCCTGTTTCAGGCGAAAGATTGAACTGGCTGGAGCATATAGAAAGCAGGACGTTAAAATTGGTATTGCCCTGGCTGAGATGCGAATTGAAAACACCGCAGGCAAATGAATTGGTAGAAATAACATTTTCATCGGGTAAAAATCCTGCTTCCGCCTGCATAATATGACCGTGCGGACGGTCAGTAAGAGTCTCTTTCAGGCGAAGCATGACATGGTCGTTCTCCTTGCAGAAGAATGACAGTAACCGTCCGTTTTGCGTTTCAGCATGCCGCCTCTCATTGCCAAAGAAACCGTCAACCTCCCGGACGGTAAGATCATCGGCCGGAAGGAATGCAGATGTATTGAATATATTTCTGGCTGGAGTAATCAAATCACGTGAGCCGGCAGATAATTCTGCGTCACCAAATTCAGAAAAGAGATCAGGTAATCGTTCGGGATCATTCTCCGAAGTAGCTTGAGGATGGTCTGGCAGGTAGGTTGCAACGAATATGCTTTTATGCCTATCGCCGGCAGGCAGCTTAAAGGGTTTTTCCTGGAGGGCAGTGACAGATGATTCTCCCGAATATTCTCCTCCCAGGGTTTCAGCCATCAGACCTTCAGGTATCCCGGTCGCCCGGAATGTTCTGCCGTAGAATTGCATACCGTCAACGCTTGCTGCCTTGGCCTTGTTTTTGCATGCCATCATTAACCAGGGATTGCCGGCAGATTCTTTCATATTCTGACGGCAGCATATTACGGAGCCGTGACTTTTATCCATAAGAATGCGTCGTTCGAGATACTGGCTGACATAGTATTCATTTATCAATCCCGAACTGACAGGTTTGAGCCCTACATCCTGAACGTATATCAGATCGATTTCAACAGTGTCATGAGAGGTATTTTCAATTTCAATAATCCACTGCCAGCTGAGGCTTTTTTCAGACAGCTGAAGCACACAGGTATAATTGAGTTCCTCCCATCTGCCCGCTGCGATAAATGAATTGTCTTCAAACGTGAAGCAGCTGTTACTTTGCGGGCCCAGGAGAGCAATAGATTCAATTGGATTCTTTCTTTTTCTCAACCAGATATTTGCTCCTGATTTTGAAAAAGGAGTCATCGCTTTGAGGCTTATCCGTATAGGATCCACCGCAATGCTTTGCAGTGATCCGTTATCCAGAAAATCAATGGAAAGCCCAAGGGAATTCCTGATGTTCATTTAGTTAAGTCTGATATTAAGAATCAATTCTTTCCTGTGTTCATGATTATAAGTAAAGCCAATGCGTTTGCCATATTGAATCAATTTAGCTGTCTTGCCGGCAATCGTTGCGGATATTATTCTGCTGACATCTTTGCCTTC
This sequence comes from Bacteroidales bacterium, assembly GCA_017882245.1. Classification (GTDB taxonomy): domain Bacteria; phylum Bacteroidota; class Bacteroidia; order Bacteroidales; family VadinHA17; genus SR-FBR-E99. Next base: position 4,504 of record JADGPV010000188.1, read on the forward strand.
GAAGACTATCTCTCCTGCAAGGTCACGATCGCCGTACAATGTGATCTCAAGCTGGTTGTCAGTCGCAGAAATACCGAGGATGTCAGAGGTACAGTGCAGTATCTTTAATCCGTCAGTAACTTCCAGACATACCGGAGTCAAAATTGCATAAAGTGCCGGCCAGAGCATTTCATTCCGCGAGAATGGAAGATTCATGGTTTCGCCGGTTTCGGGGTGGGTATAGGTGACCTTGCCGGTCTGTTCTTCATTGTAATAATTACCGGCAAACAGTATTGCTGAATTCTTATCCGTGAACCGCTCCCTGACAGTAATAAATTCACAGGATGCAGATGCCTGTCTGAGCCTGGCACCTGATCTTTTCAGGATTGTCTCGTAAACCGGCTTGTGTCCTTCTGTGTCGAAGCCAATCCATGTTCCAAGATGGATAACAGTCCCTCGTCCCAGTAATTTGGAGAAACCGCAGGCACTGCCTTGAAGTGTCCTGGCAATAATTTCTGCACCGGTGAGTGAAGCCTCAGAATAGGTGATCAGTGGGTTGGCGCACTTGATGTCTTTCAGGTCGAATATATCTATCAGAGGCGAATCAATTACCTCTTTTCCTGACGGGTAAACTGAAAGAGCGTCCCTGATGACTGTGCACGGCATCTGAGACATCTCACGGTCAGGCAGATAAGGAAATAAAACAACATTGCCGCCGGCACCGATGTAATCAACGACAGTCTGCTGATCGGCGGCATTCATCTCATCGGTGCTGAATGCCCAAACCTGTTTGTACTTCTCAAGGCTGCCGGCAGAGGCCTTGCTCAGGTCAGCCATGTCGTACTCGATATTGAGTATCTGCAGTACTTTCAGCAAACCGTCGAAATATGCCGGTCTGCGAATTGCGGAAGGCGTGAACTGAAGGTCACAAGACACACCAACAGGCCTTTCCAGCTCCGTTGCATAATATGGAGGATAGAAAAGAACACATACTTCGGCCTTGCGTTTTGCATTAACTATCAGGTTATCGGAAGTCCTGACAATCTGGTTCATCCTTTTCACCAGAGGGAAAGCACCCGTGCGTTCACCTTCAGGTGTAAGTGGATTGAACCAGTAAAAGGTTTCTCCGGAATAACCCTTATGCCTGGGGTTGCACCCCTGAGAGAACATGTAGTAGTTCCAGCCGGTCAGCCCGTTGGCAATGCTTGCTTTGTAAAAGAGCTCCATCTCGCGGGAGTTGGTCACCACGTGATACTCACGCGAGCCGCTCTGGAACTCGGCGGCAAACAAAGGTTTGTCTCCCTGCATGGCCGAGGTTATGTCATTGATGATCCTGTCATCATGCATATTCCGATAGGATAAAAACTCAGGAATATGATCAACCCCGAAAATGATCTCACTCTTGTCACCGAACAAATCTTCGTACATAGTAATATTGACCGGAAATTCATAACCGTGTCCGAAGATCCAGCCGGGAAGATTGTGATAAAGAGGAACAGTTACTCCCCTCTCACGGACCATTCCGGTAAGCATTCTCAGATAGTCTCCGTAATATTTCCTCCAGAAACAGTGCCATTCATAATCGCGTCCGCGGTCTCCCCTTGATGCATAAGGAAGATTGCCATCAGGCGGAAGATCCACATCAGCAAAATCCTTATAATCTGTTCCCCAAAGACTATTTACTTCAGAAATGTCTTTGAATTTATGTGACAGGTATGAGATGAAATGATCCTTCACTGCATTTCCGTAATCGCCCTGCTTTGCCAGCCAGGAGAATACACCTATCTCATTGCATATCTGCATCATTATCACCGGACCGCCCTCTGACAGCTGGTTTTTACTTATCAGCGGCATGATCTTATCATACCAAAGAGCAACTTTATCCAGATAATGCTGATTGAAAAGACTTACACCGTCGCTCTGAACCGGCTCGCCTCTGCTGTTGCGCATTCTGACTTCGGAACCGTATTTATCGAGAAACCAGTCCGGCAATCCGGCTCCCCGGAACTCAGCCAGAATAAATGGTCCCGGTTTTACGATACAATTTAATCCATGCGCCTTGCAGAGCTTCAGCCATCCACTAAGGTCGCGTTCCGGACATGTTTTTCCCTCAAAATCAAAGACAGATTCTTCTGATTCGTGCCATGCCCATGGAACATAAGTACTTACTGTTGTAAGGCCGGCCTCCCTGGCTGCTTCCAGGTGTTTATCCCACAGTTCATGCCTGATCCTGAAGTAGTGTATTTCTCCCGAATTGAGAAAAACCTTTCTGTCGTCAAGATAAAAACCTCCTTTCTTTACTGTGAATGTCATCTCAGTTGATTTTCCTTTTATACTGCCGCTGGTGCTCCGGCAGTGCCGTTTCCGTTTGCGCGATCAACACTTCTTTGTCTGAGCAGTTCCTTAATCTCATGGCTGCGTTTTTCCGTAAGTGTATACCTTATGACGAAGATGAAAGAGAAGAGACATAACAGCACAGGCAGCCCGATCTCAACAACACGCATCATAAGAAGAGTGTATGGTGTCTGCTTTGTCAGCGGCATGATTTCACTTTCAATGGTTCCGAGATCCTTATCGAGGACACTTAAAGACTGTTCCTTGTTCATATCTGCAAGCCGGTTATTAATTCCTGTGATCTCCCGCATAAGCGTTTGATAATGCTGCTTGCTGTTCTTTGTCTCCAGTGATCTGGCTTCAAGGTGTGACAGGAGCTCAAACGAGTTCACCCTGGCTTTTAACAGCTTGACCTGAAGCGTGAGAGGCATGGCATCTGCTATGACAGACTTCACAAGGGAGTCCGGAGTCTGGGACCCCAGGCCCTCAATGCGCACCTGGATTTTCTCCAGCTCAGTTACGATTGAATGCGTCGAGGACAGTGAATTTAACAGTACGTTCTTTCTCTGGGATTGAACAGCTGCAGTACCGGCTTTCTTCCTGTCCGGTTTTTTAACAGATTCCTTCCCCAGGTAAATAACATAATCACTGGCGTCCCTGAGGGCTTCCGAAGTTTCTGCTTTGGTGTTTTGGAGCCATTCCGCTGTCTTCCCTCCAAGACCCTTGTATCCCTCCCAGTACTGAACCTTGCTTCGTAATTCTCTTATGCTCCCCTGCAGGCTGTCAACCTTGGTAACCTGTATCTGGTCAAACATCGTAAAGACTATCAGGACACCCGCGACAAAACTGGCCAGAGCGGTTCCCATTTTAATAAACCACCAGAAGATGGCATAATAACTCCCTTCAGCTCGATAACCTGTTTTTAATTCATCTTCATCGCATATGTCTCCTATCATCGAAGACCCGAGGGTAAAGAAGAAAAGCATGCCGGCAGAAAGCAGAAAAGTGGGGATCAGTACCAGGTACGGATGCTGCGGGTTGTAGCAGATGATCTTTGAAAGCTGTGCCAGGGACATTAGTATCATAGCCAGAACGAGGGTATTGCGTTTCCCCAGTTTAGGGCTAATCCAGTTTAGGGGGAAGACCGCAAGCACTCCTGTGATAGCCCAGATACTACCGTTGATTCCCAATAGCCTGGCGCCTGCAACCTTGTCACCCCCGAAAACATAAAAGATAGGGATATATGACCCGAGCAGAATAACGAAATTGAAGCCCATGGCCAGCGTGAAAATAGTAAAAGTAAGATTGGTAAAGTTTCTGTTATTGAAAGTGCGTTTCATGTCTTTCCAGAAGGGTGTCTTTTCCTGCTTTGATGCTTTGGCAAACCCCGGCTCCCGCAGCTTGGCAGTCCACCAGAATGAAAGCGGAATGATGATCGCAGCAATTAGTATTGAGACATAGCGCATTCCATCGGCTTCGTTGCCTCCCGTGCCCCTGAATCTTTCAGTGTTGGCCAGTGCGAAAAGCCATGGCGTGCTCATTGCAAAAAGATTGCCGACAAAACTCTTGGCGCTGAAAAGACGTGTGCGCTCGTGGTAGTCGTTGGTCAGCTCCATACCCAGGGCACCATGAGGTATCTCAAAAATATTTACAGCGGTAAAGAATAACAGAAGGGTTACAAGGATATAAACAAGTTGAAACGCCTGGTAGCCAGTGTCAGTCGGGAACCAGGTACGAACCATGTCGCCTTTGGGGATCCACCACATGACAACAAAAAACACCCCAACAA